>JALYMV010000059.1 GCA_030773575.1 Actinomycetota bacterium | reverse complement strand
CGGCGCCGGCTGACGCCGCACGGTGATCCGGGAGTGTGCCTCAGGCACATGACCGGTCAGCGGGTGGCGTTCAGGCGGTGATCGACGGCCGCCGGAACCGTGCGTAATTGCGGGGGCCGGTACTAGGGGCTCCTGGGTCGGCGGGGGCCGCTCGCTCTGGCGCGGGATCCAGCTCTTGGCCCAGTGGTGGACCACATAGGCCCCGGGGAAGCGGACGCCATCGGGCCACGGCTCGTCCCACAGGTAGGGATAGAACCGCTCCGGGCCGAACAGCGTGACGTCCGGCAGCGGCTCGGGGACGCGCGTCAGGAAGAGCGTGGCGGTGGCGAACGGATGGACGCCGGTGCCGACCGTCCGCTCCGCCGGCTCGACGGCGCGCTCGAAGCCCGGATGGTGCGGGACGGCCCCATCGCCGCGAGGAGCTCGTGGATCGGGCGCAGGCACTCGACGTCGGTATCGACGTAGACGCCGCCGTGCCGGCGCAGGACCTCGTAGCGCACGAGGTCCGCCCGCTCGGCGATGTTGCGGGCCCCGCTCGCCCCCGGGCGGCGAGGGGGCGTCGGCCTCCGTCCACAGTCGCAGCTCCCAATCCGGGTCATGGCGTCGCCAGCTCTCACCGTAGGCGGGATGCTCCTCGGGCAGCTCGCGGCCGCCGAGCCAGACGCGGTGCAGCACCCGAGGGATCGCCGTAGAGCGGCGGCGATCCTGCCCCAGGGCGACATCGTGACCGGGAACGCGGTCCGCGGGCCCTCGGCACAATCCGTTCACGTCGCGGAACCCCCGACTGCGCAAGGATCAGCTGAGGCACGGCATGGCTGACTTCTCCGACCTCGACGTGCTCGTGAACTGGGTGGATCGCACCTGGGCGGGAAGGGCCGCAACCGGCGGCTGCGGATCTTCATCTCCGAGTTCAGGGCGCCGCCCGACGTCAAGAGCTACGAGTTCCCGTTCCCCGTCACGCGCAAGGGGCAGGCGCGCTGGCTCGCGGCCGGCCTGCGGATCGCGCGCCGGTGGCCGCGCATCTACACCCTCGGCTGGATCACGCTGCGCGACGGCGGGTCCCGTCCGTCGGACGGCAGGGAGAGCCGGACCGGGCTCATCGACGCGCAGGGGCGTCGCAAGCCCGCCTTCAACGCCTACGGGCGGGGCTGATCCCAGCTGGCAAGAGCTTGCCCTTCGCCTTGCGAAGCGGCGCCGTGACGCGCCAGCTCAGCGAGCTCTCGAGCCCGCGCAGGGCGCCCTCCGCCTCCTGGAGGCTGCCGAAGCGGCCGCCGGCCGGGAGCACGGGCGGGATGGGCAGCGCCGCGAACGCGCACTCGACGTCCACGCGGAAGACGACGCGGCGGGTGATCGCCGCCACCCGGAGCGCGAGGCTGCCCGTGCCCTCGTAGGAGATGTAGACGCCCGGGGAGAGGACGAAGGCGGTCGAGGTCCGCCACTGGGCGAGCGAGCCGCCCTCGAAGAGCACCTCGATCCGCTCGGGCTGCCCCTGGACGTGGCAGCGCAGCCGGATCGAGTCCATCCGGACGACCGCCGGGTGCTGGGCGGGGCGGATGTGCACCTCCTGGACGAACGGCGCCCGCAGCGTCCCCCTCGCGGAACTGAGGCCGAACCGGTTGCGGGTCGGGAGCGCGACGATCTCGGAGTCCGGGGGAACGTCGACGCCGGTGGCGTTGATCCGGAACGCCCCCGTCTCGAGCGGCGCGTCGAGCGCCTCCCACGAGAGCTCGCCGGCCGCGGCCAGGCGCATCAGCGCCGCCCAGTGCGGATCGGCGAGGGCCGCTGCCGCGAACGGCCAGTAGACGTCCGACATCGGCAGGGCCCGCGCCTGGTCGGGCGACATGTAGCGCAGGCGGCCGGCGTCGGCCGGGTCGACGATGGGGTCGGTGCGCGTGGAACCCTGGCCCTCGTCGTGGTGCCAGCCGCCGAAGATGCCGACCTCCTCCTTCGTCGGTGCGACGACGGAGCGCAGTAGGATCGGCCGCAGCAGATGGCGGGCGCGGCTGAGCGGCGCGAGCTTGCCCGGGAGCGCCGTCTGGTAGCGGGCCCACTCGCGCTGGTAGGCGAGCACGCCCTTGCGGACGGTCTCCGCCTCCACGAGCTGGAGCCGCGGCAGCTCCGAGTCGGCCAGGCGGGGCTCGAAGTCCTCGCCCAGGTCGAGCTGGGTCCCGTGCGGCGGCATGCAGATCTGCTCGAGCAGCTCGGGCGAGCGCATGACCGTCCTGACGGTCGAGTCCGGGTACCCGTACTCGCCGAGGAAGCCGTGCGCCTCGATGCGCTGCGCGACGACCTGCTCGGCGGCCGCCTCGTGGGTGAGCAGGTAGAGCCCGACGGTCGGCCGGGGCGCGCCGGCCTGCTCGAGGACGCGGTGCAGCAGCGCCTGGATGCTGGCGCCCCACCCGAGGTCGACGAGCGTGAGCGGGCCGTCGCCGCCGCAGAGGCGGTCGACGTAGGCGGCGATCCGCTCGCGCAGGGCCCGCGAGCGCTGCCCGATCTCCGCGCGGACGCGCTCGTCGGAGCTGATCGCGGCGAAGATGTTGTGGCGGACCACCGGGTCCTCGAGCGACGTGCCGGCGTGCGACGTCCACTCGGGCAGCCGGGAGAGCGGGACGCCGAGCAGCGACAGCAGGCCGCCGGCCGTCGGCGCCGAGCGCCGGGCGAGCAGCCGCTCGAGCTCCTCCCAGGACCCGTCGGCGACCGACG
The DNA here is from genome assembly GCA_030773575.1 of Actinomycetota bacterium. Taxonomy (GTDB): domain Bacteria; phylum Actinomycetota; class Thermoleophilia; order Solirubrobacterales; family Solirubrobacteraceae; genus JACCYI01. The sequence continues at coordinate 3,183 of JALYMV010000059.1, read as the reverse complement.
CGCGCAGGCACAGGTCGCGGTTGAGCCAGAGCGGCACGGCCTCGAGCTCGCGGCCGAGGTAGGGGTTGGCGTGGCGCAGTAGCTCGCCGAGGAACGCCCCCTCGCGCATGAGGCAGCCGACCCGGATCGCGCCGGTGCGCTCGCACTGCTCGTGGACCCACTCGGCGAAGCCCGCGAAGAGCGGCCCGAGCACCGTCGCGCCGTACTTCCAGAACGGCTGCAGCGGCGCCGGGACCGCCGCGAGCTGGCTGCGGCTGAGCACCTTCGTGCGGGTCGCGGTGAGCCCGCTGACGAGCGTCGCGGCGCCGGCGGTGCCGGCGGGCGGCGGCAGGAACGGCGCCTCGGCGTCGGCCACCGTGGCGAACGGCTCGGGGCGACGGTCGAAGTGGAACGCGGTCATGCCGAGCTCCTTCGCCGGCTCGATGTCGGCCGCGCGGCTGTCGCCCAGGTGCACCATCTGGTCGGGGCCCAGCATGAGCGTGCGCAGCGCGACGGTGAGGAGGCCGTCGGCCTTGCCCTTGCGGTGGTCGGAGGAGGTGAAGACGCGCTCGAGCGGCGCGTCGGCGAGAACGGGCTGGTCGAGCAGCTCGCGCAGCTGCGCCTCGGAGAAGTAGGTGTCCGAGATCGCGACGATGGTCTTGCCCGCCCGGCGCGCCCCGACCAGGAAGGCGACGACATCGAGGTCGGGCACGAGCAGCTCGCGCTCGACGTCGAGCTCGACCTGCATCGCAGCCTCGCGCGGGCTCCAGGCGAGCACCCAGGGCGGGATGAGCTCGTAGATCTCGTCCAGACGGACCTCGGTGTCCCCGCTGCGCGCGCGGCGCTGCGCCCGCGCCCGCCGCTCGGCGACACGCCGCAGCTGCGCGAAGGCGGGGACCGTCAGCGAGTCCGCGAGCGCGCCCTGCGCGCGCAGGCGCTCCCCGAGGATCGGGAAGGCGTCGACGGGCTCGGGCACCTGGCGCCAGACCAGGGTGTCGAAGACGTCGGTGGAGACGGCGCGGACCCGGGGTGAGCGGATCGCGTCGTGGAGGGCGGTGAGGCGCAGGTCGGCCGGCTTGGCCGCGCTCTGCGGAAGCGTCTCGCTCATGCTCAGCCCGGCAGCCGGCGGAACACCGGCCGCGGCAGGTGGCGCAGGACCGTCATGACGCCGCGCAGCGGCGCCGGCGCCCAGACGGTGTGCGCGCCCGTGCGGATCCCGTGCAGCACCCGCTCGGCGACCGCCTCGGGCGTCGTGCTGAACGGCGCGGGCTTCATCCCGGTGGTCATCTTCGTGTGGACGAAGCCCGGCCGCACGGTGAGCACGGTGACGCCCGACCCGGCCAGCGCGTCGTGGTAGCCCTGGGCGAGCGCGTCGACGCCCGCCTTCGATGCGCCGTAGATGAAGTTGGCGGCGCGCGGGCGCTCGCCGGCGACGGAGGAGAAGACCACGACCGTCCCGTGCCCCTGCGCGCGCAGGCGCCGCACGAGCGGGACCATCACGGAGACCACGCCGGTGAAGTTCGTCTGCACGACCGCCAGCGCGGCGGCCGAGTCGCTCTCGGAGACCTGCTGGTCGCCGAGCACGCCGAACGCCACGAGCACGAGGTCGATGTCGCCGTGGCGGTCGAAGACGCCGTCTACGAAGGAGTCGTGCTCGGGCGCGGTGGCGTCGAACTCCACCACGTCGACGTCCTTGGCGCCCGCCGCGCGCAGCGCGTCGGCCTCCGTCCGCGACCGCTCGGGGTCGCGCACGGCGAGGATCACCGACACGGGCCGCTCGGCGAGCAGCGCGCGCACGGTGGCCAGCCCGAGCTCGGAGGTCCCGCCCAGCACCAGGACGGACTGCACGGCGCCCAGCGCGTCCATCACGCCGCCAGCCTCAGCCTTCGAGCGAGATCGGACTTCAGGACGCCCGCCGGATCCAGCCGGGCGCGGACCTCCCGCCACTCGGCGAGCCGCGGGTACATCGGCTCGAGCAGCTCCGGCCGCAGCCGCGAGTCCTTGGCGAGGTAGACGCGGCCGCCCGCCCCGGCCACGAGCGCGTCCAGGCCGTCGAGCAGCGAGGCGAGGCCCGGGACGGCGGCGGGGATGTCGAGGGCGAGCGTCCAGCCGGGCATCGGGAACGAGATCATGCCGCGCTGGTCGCCGAAGCGCTTGAGGACCGCCAGGAAGGAGGCGGCGTGGGCGCCGCTGAGGCGCTCGATCGCCTCGCGCAGCGCGGCCTCCTGGCCGAACGGCACGACGAACTGGTACTGCACGAACCCGCGCGGGCCGTACATGCGGTTCCACCCTCGCACCGCGTCGAGAGGGTAGAAGAACGCGTCGAGCGGCTCGATCGCGCCGCGGCGCTCGCGCGGCGCCCTGCGGAAGTAGGCCTCGTTGAAGGCGGCGACGGTGTGGCGGTTGAGCAGCCCGCCCGGCAGCCAGCGCGGGGCGGCGAGCTTCGTGGCGTCCGAGCGGACCAGCGCGCCCGAGCGCTTGCCCTCCGGCAGGTCCTCGAGGCGGGCGTGGTCGCCGCGCAGCAGCACGGAGCGCCCGAGCCGCCGCCCGCTCGCCAGGCAGTCGATCCACGCCACGGAGTAGCGGTAGCGGTCGTCCGTGGTCGCCATCCGGTTCATGACGTCGTCGAGGTCGGCGGCGCGCTCCGTGTCGACGACCATTCGCGCGGTCTCGATCCGCAACAGCCGCATCGTCACCTCGGTGATGACGCCGGTGAGCCCCATGCCGCCCGCCGTCGCCCAGAACCCGTCCGGGGTGTCGCCCGGCGTGACGGTCAGCCGCCCGCGGCCGGGCGTCTCGAGCTCGAAGGAGAGGACGTGCTCGCAGAACGAGCCGTCGAGGTGGTGGTTCTTGCCGTGGATGTCGGAGGCGATGGCGCCGCCGACCGAGACGTAGCGGGTCCCCGGCGTGACGGAGACGAACCACCCGAACGGCAGCAACAGGCGGGTGAGCGTGTCGAGCGAGATGCCCGCGTCGACGGTGACGATCCCGCGCTCGAGGTCGAGCCGCCGCACGCTCGCCAGCGACGACATCCCGAGCACGACGCCGCCGGCGTTCTGGGCCGCGTCGCCATAGGAGCGCGCGAGCCCCCGGGCGATCACGCCGCGCTCGCCGGCGCCGTCGAGGACGGCCCGCACGTCATCGGCCGAGGCCGGCCGGCACAGCGTCGCGGCGGTCGCCGCGGTCCGCCCCCAGCCCGTGAAC
>JALYMV010000058.1 GCA_030773575.1 Actinomycetota bacterium | reverse complement strand
TGCTCAAGAGCGCCGCGCTGGGCGGCGAGGTCGGCTGGGAGGGCGACGTGCCCGACGGCGTCAGGCCGGCCGGCAGGCGCGACGCCCTGTAGACCCCGCCCTACCGCCTGCTCTCGACGGCGGGGATCCGGCGGTTGCGATGGGGCGGGGCCCGACACCGCTGCAGGTCCTCCTCGAGGGCCTCGCTCCCCGGCGCTGAGACGCCCACCCGGCCGATACAATCCCTACCGTCCAGATCGGACTTCCGCCTGTGCCCGAGACCATCGACATCTGCCCCGTCGAAGAGCTGCCTCCCGGCACCCACCGCCTCGTCGAGTGGGAGGACCTGGAGATCGGCATCTTCAACTGCGCCGGCGAGCTTCTCGCGATCGAGGATCGCTGCTCGCACGACGACGGCGAGCTGATCGAGGGCGAGCTGGACGAGGAGCGGTGCGCGGTGGAGTGCCCCCGCCACGGCTCGTGGTTCGACCTGCGCACGGGCAAGCCGCTCAACCTGCCGGCGTACGTCCCGGTGGACACGTTCCCCGTCCTCGTCGAGGACGGCGTCATCAAGCTGGAGGTCGACTGAGCATGACTGCCACCCCCAAGACCGAGGTCCTGCAGGGCCTCAACGCCGACTACACCGAGCGCTACGGCTTCCGCGACGTCGAGAACTACCTCTACAAGGCGCCCAAGGGCCTGACGCGCGAGCTCGTCGAGAAGATCTCCGAGTTCAAGAGCGAGCCGCAGTGGATGCGTGACTTCCGCCTCAAGGCGCTCGAGCACTTCCTGGCCCGCCCGATGCCGACGTGGGGCTCGCCCATGCTCGGCGAGGTCGACTTCGACGACATCCACTACTTCGTCCGCGCGTCCGAGCGCGCCGAGCGCTCGTGGGACGACGTCCCCGAGGACGTCAAGAAGACGTTCGACCGCCTCGGGATCCCCGAGGCCGAGCGCCAGTTCCTCGCCGGCGTCGGCGCGCAGTACGAGTCGGAGGTCGTCTACCACCAGGTCCGCGAGGACCTCGAGAAGCAGGGCGTCGTGTTCCTCGACATGGACTCCGGCCTGCGCCAGCACGAGGACCTCGTCCGCGAGTACTTCGCCTCGGTCATCCCGGCCAACGACAACAAGCTCGCCGCCCTGAACAGCTCGGTGTGGTCGGGCGGCTCGTTCGTGTACGTCCCGCCGGGCGTGTCGGTCGAGATGCCGCTGCAGGCCTACTTCCGGATCAACACCGAGAACATGGGCCAGTTCGAGCGGACGCTCATCATCGCCGACGAGGGCTCCTACGTGCACTACGTCGAGGGCTGCACGGCGCCCGTGTGGTCGACCGACTCCCTGCACTCGGCGGTGGTCGAGCTGATCGCCAAGCCGGGCGCGCGGATCCGCTACACGACGGTCCAGAACTGGTCGCAGAACGTCTACAACCTCGTCACGAAGCGCGCCGTCGCCCAGACGGACGCGACGGTCGAGTGGGTCGACTGCAACCTCGGGTCCAAGCTGACCATGAAGTACCCGGCCGTCTACCTCACGGGGGAGCGCGCCCACGGCGAGGTGCTCTCGATCGCCTTCGCGGGCAACGGCCAGCACCAGGACGCGGGCGCGAAGATCGTTCACGCGGCGCCCAACACGACCTCGAACATCTTCGCCAAGTCGATCTCCAAGGACGGCGGGCGCTCCTCCTACCGCGGCCTGCTCGAGGTCGCCAAGGGCGCGCACGGCTCGAAGTCCAAGGTGGTCTGCGACGCGCTGCTGCTCGACGAGGCGTCGCGCTCGGACACCTACCCGACGATCCGCATCGGCGAGGACGACGTCGACGTCGGCCACGAGGCCTCCGTCTCGAAGATCGGCGAGGAGCAGCTCTTCTACCTCATGAGCCGCGGGCTCGACGAGGAGGAGGCCGGCAAGCTGATCGTCAACGGCTTCATCGAGCCGATCGTCAAGGAGCTGCCGATGGAGTACGCGGTCGAGATGAACCGCCTCATCGAGCTCCAGATGGAAGGCTCCATTGGCTGAGCTGGCGGAGTCCACCGTGCGCGAGCCGGCGTGGCTCGCGCAGCGGCGGGAGCGTGCGGCCGAGCTGCGCGCTTCGCTCGACCTCCCGCGCCACAAGGGGAAGGCGGGCTGGGAGTTCACCGAGCTCGGCACCACCTTCACGCTCGACGCCTTCCCGCCCGTCACCCCGGGCGAGGGCGACGCGGTCGGCGCGGGAGAGACCGTCCAGCCGATGTTCGAGGCCACCGACGGCGCGATCGAGCTCGTCCAGGTCGATGGGCGGGTGCTCAACGAGCCCGACGCCGTGGAGGATACCCAGACGACTTCGTCGTCGGGCACAGGCGGATCCCCGGTCATCCTCCCGCTCACCCTCGCGGCCGAGCGCCACCCCGAGCTCGTCGAGCCGCACCTCGGCAAGGTCGTCCCGCTCGACGGCGGCGCCGAGGTCTTCGTCGCCGCCAACGACGCCGACTGGACCGGCGGCGCGTTCGTCTACGTCCCGCGCGGAATCAAGGTCGAGGCGCCGATCCTCCTCACCGCCATCACCGCGGCCGCGACCACCAGCCTGCACCGCCGCGTCCTGATCGTCCTCGACGAGGGCGCCGAGGCGGAGGTCTGGGAGCAGTACCTCTCGGCCGACGAGGAGAGCCAGTCGCTGCTCAACACGGTGGTCGAGCTGCGCGTCGGCCGGAACGCCCGGCTGCGCTACGTCTGCGGGCAGGACCTCAACGAGAGGTCGTGGATCTTCGGCGCCCAGCGCGCCGAGGTGGAGCGGGACGGGTCGCTCGACTGGGTCGCGCTCGGCTTCGGCGGGGCCAACGGCCGCGTGAGCATGAACACCGTGCTCACCGGTCCCGGCGCCCACGGCAAGGTCACCGGCGCCTACGCGCCGCACGGCCGCCAGCACGTCGACTTCGACACCACCCAGGAGCACGCCGCCCCCAGCTGCGTCTCCGATCTCGCCTTCCGCGGGATCCTCGCCGACCGCTCGACCGCGGTCTGGCGCGGGATGATCAAGGTCGACGAGGGCGCCCAGCAGACCGACGGCTTCCAGGAGTGCCGCAACCTGCTGCTCTCCAAGCGGGCGCACGCCGACGCGATCCCCGGCCTCGAGATCCTCGCCAACGACGTCCGCTGCACCCACGCCGCGGCGGTGGCCCAGATCGACCAGGACCAGCTCTTCTACCTGCGCTCGCGCGGCTTGGGCGAGGGCCCGGCGCGCCGGCTGGTCATCGAGGGCTTCCTCGCCGAGCTCGTGGAGCGCTTCGAGGAGGGCCCGTTCCGCGACGCAATGGCCGAGACGATCGAGCGCCGGCTCGAGCGCGTCCTGGGGTAACCGCCCGCGGCGAGGCGGAAACCGACAACCCGGCGGCCTCGAGCCCGGGAGATGACGCGCAGGCGCGGCCTCACCCCACGCCGCGCGAGGCGCCGGCCGAGCCGCGACACGCGCAAGCGGCCGGGGCGGTCGCGGAACCGGCGCCGGGCGACGATCCGGCCGTCGAGCCGC
>JALYMV010000057.1 GCA_030773575.1 Actinomycetota bacterium | reverse complement strand
ACGGGCGTCTACACGTACCTCGCGATCCGCGCCGGCCTGCGCCCCGTCCGCGAGGGTGGCGTGCGGCTCGAGGCGGAGCCGCTCGGCGACGGCCTGGTCATCCACGACTACGGCCACGGCGGCGCGGGCTGGACCCTCGCCTGGGGCTGCGCGCTCGAGGTCGCCGAGCACGCCCGCGCGGCGGGCGTGACGTAGGCTCGGGCCCCAAGTGGCCCTGCCCGTCGCCATCTTCGCGATCGCCCTCGCCGTCATCGCGTCCGAGCGCGTCGACCGCACGAAGGTCGCCCTGCTGGGCGCCATCGCCGTCCTGCTCACCCAGACGATCGACCAGGACCGGGCGATCGAGGCGATCGACTTCAACACGATCGGCCTGCTCGCCGGGATGATGCTGATGGTCAAGATCACCGAGACGACCGGCGTCTACACCTACCTGGCCATCCGCGCCGGTCAGCTCTCGCGCGGGCGGCCGTTCGCGGTGGTGGCCTGCCTCGCCGGGACGACCGCGGTGCTGTCGGCGTTCCTGGACAACCTGACCACGGTCCTGCTGGTCGTCCCGATCACCTTCCTGCTCGCCGACGCGCTCGACATCGACGCGCTGCCGCTGGTGATCATCGAGGTGATCGCCTCCAACATCGGCGGCACCGCGACGCTGATCGGCGACCCTCCCAACATCCTCATCGCGGGCGCCACCGGGCTGTCGTTCGGGGCGTTCGTGGTCAACCTGGCGCCTGTGGCGGTGGTCGCGTTCCTCGTGGTGACCGGCGTGCTCTACCTCTTCTACCGCCGGCGATTGCAGGTGGCTCCGGAGGCGCGCGACCGCGTCCTCGGCCTCGACGCGGACCGCTCGATCGAGGACCGCGACGAGCTGCGGCGCACGGTGCCGATCCTGGGCGCGACCATCGTCGTCTTCTTCGCACACAAGGCCCTGCACCTCGAGCCTGCCACCGTCGCCCTCGCCGGCGCGACCCTCATGCTGCTGGTCACCAGGCAGTCGATCGAGAAGGCGCTCGCGGGGATCGAGTGGCCGACGCTGTTCTTCTTCATCGGCCTGTTCGTCATGGTCGGCGCGCTCGAGGAGCGGGGCGCGATCAAGGAGGTGGCCGACGCGGTGGCCTCGGTGACCGGCGGCAACCGCACCGCCGAGCTGCTCGGCATCACGTGGGTCTCGGCCGTCGGCTCGGCCGTCGTGGACAACATCCCGTTCACCGCGACGATGATCCCCGTCGTCGAGCAGCTGCAGGGCGGGGGCGGGGGCGGCGACGACGCCTACTGGTGGGCGCTGGCGATCGGCGCCTGCTTCGGCGGCAACGCCACGCTGATCGCTGCGGCCGCCAACGTCGCGGCGGCCGGGATGGCGGCCCGCGCCGGGCAGCCGATCGGCTTCGTGCAGTTCCTCAAGATCGGGCTGCCCGTGACCCTGCTGTCGGTCGCCATCGGCACGCTCTACATCCTCATCCGGTACATCTGAGCGATGAGCCCCCGCTCCGTCTCATCCACCGTCATCCTGCAGCCTCCGCTCCTGCACGCCTCCGACGAGGTGGGCGCGGCCACCCGGACCATCCTCGGCTCCGGGCTCGCCGCCCTCCCGGTGGTCGACGCGCAGGAGAAGCTGATCGGGATCTTCGGCGAGCGCGAGTTCATCGGCGCCGTCTTCCCGGGCTACCTCAAGGAGCTCTCCTACGCCGGCTTCGTGCGCAAGGAGCTCGACGCGGCGCTCGAGAAGCGCGCCGCGTGCCGTCACGAGCCGGTGGAGAAGTACGCCAACACGGAGCACGTCGAGCTCGCCGAGGACCACTCCGACGTCGAGATCGCCGAGACCTTCCTGCACCACCGCGTGCTGCTGCTGCCCGTGATCGACCCCGAGCGCCGGGTCGTCGGCGTGATCACGCGAGGAGCGTTCTTCCGGGCGGTGGCGGAGCGGTTCCTGGCGCTGTAGAGGGCCTCCTCGTCCATCACCACGGCGAGAACTCGGGCGGCTGCTTCGGCTCGGGTGCCGCCGCCTCGAGCGGGCTCCAGCCGGCGCGGAGCTTCCAGCGGCCACCGTCCTGCGGCTCGATCATCCCCCGCCGCGCGAGGTGCGCCGTGTAGTCCGACACCCGGTCGGCCGCGTGGTCGCCCGTCACGCCGACGCGCTCGGCGATCTGGGGGTCGGTGAGCGGCCCGTGCTCGGCGAGGGCCTCGAGCACCTTCTGCTCGCGGCGTTCCTTGAATGGGTTCACGCCCGGGATCGTACGGGCGTGCCAGGACGCACCGGATTCCAGGCGAGTGGCTAGACGAGCTGCGCCCGCGGGCGGAACAGGCGGGCGTCGACCTCCATCGGCCGCTCGGTCGGGTGACCGAAGTAGTAGCCCTGCCCGTAGTCGACGCCGAGGTCGCGCATGACCTCGAACTCCGTGACGGTCTCGACGCCCTCGGCGACGACCTTGCAGCCCTGCTCCTGCGCGTACTCGACGAGGGCGGCGACGAGGCGCCGGCGGGCGAGCGAGTCCTCGATCCCGGCGGTGATCGCGCGGTCGAGCTTGGCGACGTCGGGGCGCACGATCTCCAGGCAGGCGAGCGCGTCGGCGCCGCCGGAAAGGTCGTCGAGGGCGATGAGCGCGCCGTGCTCGCGGTGGACGGCGACGATGCGCTCGAGCAGCATCCGGTCGGGCACGCGCTCGGGGGAGACGAGCTCGAGGCAGATCCGGTTGGGGGCGACGCCCAGGCGCTCGACCACGGGCCACGTCTGGCGCACCGAGGCCTCGACATCGAGGACGGCGCGCGGGTCGAGGTTGATGAAGAGCGTCTCGCCCGCGGGCAGGAGCGGCAGCCCCACCTCGAGCGCCGCCGCGCGGGCGCGCATGTCGAAGGAGTAGAGGGCGTCGTGGGCCTCGGCGGCGGCCACGAGCTCGCCGCCGCGGACCTCCGTGGCGCCCAGGCGGCCGCGCATGAGCGCCTCGCGGCCGACCACGCGGCCGTCGCTCAGGTCGACGATCGGCTGGAAGTGGGGGACCATGCGGCCCTTGGAGAGGAACTCCGGGAACCAGTCGGTGCGCTCGCGATCGAGCAGCGTCAGCGCGAGCAGCGGGAGCGGGTGGCTCTCCCCCAGCCGCAGGGCGAACAGCCCGTCGCGCTCGGCGAGCGAAAGCTCGTCGAGGACGTCGCGCAGGCGGCCGAGCCAGCCCGGGCCCGAGAGGACGAGGCCGTCCGCCGCGATGTCGCCGCTCGCGGGCTCCGTCGCCAGGTGCTCGACCTTGTAGAGCACGGACGGACGGCGCGACAGCAGTCGCACGCCTTCCGCGGCGCCCATGACGTCCGAGGGGATCACGGTGCCTGCATCGGCCGACTGGGGTCAGGACCTTAGTCCTGCATCCCGGGCTGGACGCCTCCGGGGGTCCTCAGAGCTCGTAGGCGGCGCCCTCGCGGGCGATCTCGACCTCGCCGCCGAACCCCTCGGAGGCCTCGGCGGCCGCCCAGCCCGCGTCGAGCTCGTCGGAGATGTGGGTCAGCACGAGCCGCCTGGCGCCCGCGCGCCGGCCGTGCTCGCCCGCCTCGCGCGGGGTGAGG
>JALYMV010000056.1 GCA_030773575.1 Actinomycetota bacterium | reverse complement strand
GAGCGCGACGGCGCCCCCGGCCAGGGCGGCGGCGGTCGCGGGGGTGGGCTGGCGGGCCATGGTGGCCCGGTACCCGTTTCGGGCGCCCTACGCCACGAGGCCGACCCGGCCGAACGCGCCGGCGTTCGGGATGACCGCGCCGGCGTCGGTCCCCATCCACTGCTCGAGCAGCGAGGCGTAGACCCGGCGGAAGTCGACGGTGACGGCGAGGTTGCCGTCCTTGTCGAGCCGCTTGAGGTCGGGGTAGTCCGTCAGGACGCCGGCGCGGGCGCGGGGGCCCTGCACCCAGGCGATGCCGCCGGCGCCGTGGTCCGTGCCGCCCGAGGCGTTCTGCTCGGCGCGGCGGCCGAACTCCGACCACACGAAGGTGAGCACCCGGTCGGCGAGCCCCCGCGCCGCGAGGTCGGCCTGGAAGGCCGACAGCGCCTCCGAGACGTCGCCGAGGCAGCGGTCGAGGTCCTCCTTCTGGTCGTCGTGGGTGTCGAACTGGCCGTCGGCCTCCACCGCCGCCACCCGCACGCCGAGCGGCGCAGACAGCAGGCCGGCGAGGGTGCGCAGCCGGTCGGCGAGCTTCGAGTCCTTCGGATACTGCACCGAGCCGCCGAGCGGGTCGGGCTCGTCGTCGTCGTGGGCGAACGGCTCGAGGCGGGCGGCGACGTCGTGCATGAGCCGGGCGGACGTCGCCGCCGCGGCGCCGGCCGCGCCGGGCGCGGGCTGGGCGGCCAGCTCGGCGTAGGCGCTCCACGCGCGGTCGTAGGCCTTGCCCCACACGCCGGGCATCCAGACCTGGGCGCCGTTGGCGGAGTCCAGGGCGGCGACGGGCGCCTGGTTGGCGCGCAGGACGGGCGCGAGCGCGCCCGACATCGAGAGGGCCTGCAGCGGGTTGTCGCGACCGCCCGAGGTGTCGAGCCAGCGCCCGAGCCAGCCCGTCCCGGCCGACTGGGTGATCAGCCCCGTCTCCCAGAAGTGGCGCGAGTGGAAGTGCGAGAGGTCCGGGTTGGCGTAGTCGATGCCCGGCAGGAAGCCGATCTGCCCGCGGGCGAACATCCCGGCGATGCCGCCGCCGGCCCCGCGGGTGAGAGCGGGGTGCGCGCCCAGGCCGGTCGAGCCCAGCTTCGCCGCCCCTTCGGACTGCCGGATGGCACGGCGCTTGCCGGCGTAGGCGCCGTACTGGCCGAGCGGCACGAGGGTGTCGAGCAGGTCGCAGCCTCCGGGCAGGAAGACGGAGACGAGGATCGGCGCGTTCGGGGCCGCCTGCGCGGAGGCCTCGGCGGCCTCGAAGACGCGGGTGAGCGGCATCGCCTGGGCGGCGTAGACCGCAAGCCCGGCGCCGATGCCGCGGCGCAGCACCTGCCGCCGCGTGAGCCCGCCGCCCTCGGCGAGGTAGCGGCGGCGGGTGGCGTCGCTCGTGCGGTGGAAGTCGGCGCAGGCCTTGTGGGCGTTCATGGTCAGTGGAGCTGGGCGTCGGGGCCCGACAGCAGGAGGTGGCGCAGCGCTCGCTGGGTCAGCGTCGCCATCGGGACGACCTCCCAGGACTTCAGGCCGGTGTTGATCTCGCGCGCGGTCGTGAGCAGCGTCTCGCGCGTCGTGGGCGAGATCCACGGCCGGCCGGTGGCCTCGAGGGCCGCCTCGAGCTGCCGGGCGGCGTCCCAGCCGACCGGCACGGACTTGTCGGGGACCTCGAGCGGGCCCTTCTTGACGAGGTAGGTCGCCACCTCGAAGCGAGCGTGCATCGTCGTGGTCGACAGCCAGGCGGGACCCCAGTCCCAGCCCGCGACGGTCGGCGGCTTGAAGAGCTCCTGGCCCATCTGCGCGAGCAGCCAGCCCCACGCCTCCTCGTCGACGGGCCGGCCGACCGCGCGCAGGGCGCCGGCGACCTGGACGACGGGCGCCTTGACCATGTCGGGGGCCCCGAGGTTCGCGTAGAGCGCGGGGTGGGCGAGGATCGTCGCGACGACGGGGGCGACCCGGTGGCCCGAGCCCCGGTAGGTCTTGACGAGCTGGCGGCGGGTCGGGACGTCGAGCGGCGTCCCCACGAAGAAGCCCCACAGCTTCTCGACGAGGAACGGGGCGTGGCGCGGGTGGCGGACGGCCAGTTTCAGCACGTCCTTGTAGTCGAAGCGGCCCTTCTTGCCGAAGATCCGCTTCGTGCCGCGGTCGCGCTCCTTGCCGCTGTAGTAGACGCCGCCGAAGCCCGAGCTCCCCCAGCGGGCCTTCCAGCCCGTCATCGCGCGGGCGGCCTCGCGGACGTCGCGCTCGGAGTAGCCCGAGCCGAGCGTGAAGAGCTCCAGCAGCTCGCGCGGGAAGTTCTCGTTGGGCGCATTGGGGTCGGAGCCCGCGAGCGAGAGGAACATCAGCATCGCCGGCGAGACCGTCACGCCGTGGAGCAGGCGCGGGAAGGAGCCGAGCGCGTGGCGGCGCAGCGTGCGGTTGAGCGAGAGCTGCAGCGGCGTGTCCTGGTCGCGGCACGCGAAGTGGTCCGCCCAGAACAGCGTCATCTTCTCCTCGAGCGGCCGGGTGGTGCGGACCATCCGGTCGAGCCACCACAACGAGTCGTGGGCCCACTCGTTGCGCGGGTCCAGGCCGCGCCCGTCGACGGTGGGCTCGGGACCGACGAGCTTCGCCGGCCCGTCGCCGTTGACGATCCAGCGGAGCGTGGCGGCCTTGCCGGCCTGCGCCCAGCGCGCCGCCTCGGCCGGCGTCGCGCCGAACCCCGCCCGCCAGAACAGCCGCCGGACGTGGGCCTCGGTCCAGTTGGGATCGCTCACCCGAGGTGCATCGGTCGCCGCGGTGCACGACTCAAGCGGCGTGTCGTGCGGCGAACGTCAACCCCGGCGGGTGAGGGAGGCGGTCGGTTCGCTCCGCCCGCTCAACGTGCCGACGAACACCGAGCGGCGAGCCGCGTGGCACGTTGTGCGCATCCGGCCAAGCCTCCCTCTCACCGGCCCGCCCGTCGACCTCCGCGGGAGCGGACGGTCGCGGCCGGCGGAGAGCGGCGGCCGGGAACGGCTCGACCTACCCCGCGACCTCCACCTTCTCGATCCCCGCCGGCTCCTGCGGTCGGTCGCGCCCGTCGGTGGGGACGCCCTCGATGGCGTCGACGACGTCCATGCCCTCGCGGACCTCGCCGAAGACCGTGTGCTTGCCGTCGAGCCAGGGCGCGGCGTCGGTGGTGACGATGAAGAACTGCGAACCGTTCGTGTTCGGCCCGGAGTTGGCCATCGCGAGCGCGCCGCGGACCACCTTGTGGGAGTTGAACTCGTCCTCGAAGGTGTAGCCGGGACCCCCCGTGCCGGTTCCCTGCGGGCAGCCGCCCTGGATCATGAAGTCCTTGATCACGCGGTGGAAGGAGAGACCGTCGTAGAAGCCCTTGCCCGCGAGGTCCTTGAAGTTCTGGACGGTCTGGGGGGCGTCCTCGTCGAACAGCTCGAAGGTGATCGGGCCGTGCGTGGTCGTCATCGTCGCCTGGGACATGAGGGAGGGCTCCTAGTTCTTGGTGGCCTGGATGCGCAGCTTGTGGCCGCGGACGTCGGTGCCGTCGACGGCCTCGGCGATGCGCAGGACCTGGTCGGCGGGGACCTCGAG
>JALYMV010000055.1 GCA_030773575.1 Actinomycetota bacterium | reverse complement strand
GTGCCGCAGTGAGCCGGGCGGCGCCGCGGCGCAGGACGCCGTGCTCGCGCAGCGCCGAGCGGGCGGCGTTGGCACCGCAGGCGCCGTGCACCCCGCCGCTGGGATAGGCCGACGACGAGGCGAGGTACAGCCCGGCGACCGGCGTCTCGCTGCGCCCGAGGCCGGGGATCGGCCGGAACACGAGCTCCTGGTGCAGCTGGGCGGTGCCGCCGTTGAGCGCCCCGCCGACCAGGTTGGCGTTCTGGGCCTCGAGGTCGGCGGGCGTCGTGACGTGGCGCGCCAGGACGCGGTCGCCGAAGCCCGGCGCGACGGCCTCGATCTGTGCCGTCATGCGGTCGGCGAACGCCTCGCGCTCGCGCTCGTCGTCCCACCGGCCGGTCAGGCCGTCGTCGCCCGCGTCGGCCTCGACGCGCTGGGGAATGTGCGTGTAGGCCCAGAAGATCTCCTTGCCGGGCGGCATCCGCGTCGGGTCGGCCGCGGCGTACTGGCCCGCGACGAGAAACGGCTCGGCCGCGACCCGCCGCAGGACGATGTCCGACGTCGCGACGGTCAGCGCGTCGAGGCCCTCCGCCAGGTGAACGGTCCCCGCTCGGCCCGTGTCCGGGTTCATCCACGGGATCGGCCCGTCGAGCGCGAAGTCGAGCTTGAAGGTCGACGGGCCGTACTCGAAGCGCTCGATGCCCCGCAGGACCGCCGGCGGCACGTGGGCCCGGTCGAGCAGGTCGAGGTAGAGCTGCGGGGCGCCCACATCGGCGAGGACCGCCTTGCCCGCGACGAGCACGTCGCCGTGCTGCGTGCGCACGCCGGCCGCGCGCCCGCGCCGCACCTGGATCCCGGTCACCCGGGTCGAGCACGTGACCCGGCCGCCCTTCGACTCCAGGCGCCGCACGAGCGCGGCGGTCAGCGCGCCGCTGCCGCCCTCCGGGATCGGGAAGCCGACGGTCTGGGCGAGGCCGCAGAGGACCCAGCCGAAGATCGAGCTGCCGGGCAGCTCGGGCGTGAAGTCCGCGTGCATCGCATTGCCGGCGATGAGCCGCGGCCCGCCGTCGCCGCGGAACTCCTCGTCGGCGAGTCGGCGCACGGGCAGGACCCCGAAGCGCGCGAACTCGAGCAGGCCCCGCGGTCCGAGCTCGGCGACCAAGCGCGCGCCGGGGCGCACCTGGGGGAACGGCGTGTGGAGCGCGTCGATCATGTGGCCGCCGATGCGATCCCACAGGTCCATGAGCCGCCGCCAGGCGTCGCCGTCGCCGGGCGCGAAGCCGTCCAGGCAGGCGGCGGTCTCGTCGAGGTCGGGCGAGACGTAGGCGACCGTGCCGTCGCGGCGGGGGTGCGCGACGGGGAGCGGCGGGCGGCACCACCGAAGCCCGTGCTCCTCGAGGCGCAGCGCCCGGATCGCCGGCGACGCGGCCGCCAGCGGGTAGAACGAGCTGAAGCGGTCGTGCGTGAAGCCGGGAAGGGTCAGCTCCCCGCTGCGCACCGCCCCGCCCGGCTCCGGCTCGGCCTCCACCACGTCGACCGACCAGCCGTGGTCGGCGAGGAGGTTGGCGGCGACGAGCCCGTTGGGGCCCGCGCCGATCACGACGGCGTCGCTCACACCCACGATGCTGTCGGCCGCCGGGCGCCGGCCGGGGTCAGTCCTGGCCCGTCACGACAGTGACGCCGGCGAACTCGACGTCGACGGGCTCGGTGAAGCGCCGGCCGTTGATCTCGTCGTGGCGCATGAACGACGGCGGCTCGACGTGCACGCGCAGGGTGTACTCGCCGTCTCCGGGGACCTGCCAGTTGCGCCCATAGTGGTAGATCATCGGATGCCAGAGGAGCGGGTGCTCGTACGTGCCGACGACGCTGCCGTCCGGTGCCACCAGGGTGGCGGTCACCGACAACCCCGGGACGAAGCGACCGTCGGCGCCGTCGCACACGGCGATCTCCACGTGGAGGTTGTCCTCGCCCGGCTCGCGCCAGCGCAGCTCGCCGTCGGACCACTCGTACATGCCCTCGGCCTCCTCGACCGCGTAGCCGATGAGGTAGTCACCGGCGCGCTGCTCGCCGCCGTCCTCGGCGACCTCGCCGGTCATGTGCCGCAGGGCCCGGGCGTAGGCCTCACCCTGCTCCCGCGCGAGCTGCAGCTGGCGCTCGTCGGCCTCGTCGCTCGCCGGGTCCATCGGAGGTCGGTCGTCGGGTGTCATGCGGTGGGAGTACCCGCTCCCAACATCGGACACCGCGCGAGTCAGACCGGCCGCAGCCAGCGCTCGGGCTCCCCGCCGAGCTGAGGGTCCGGGTCGCGGTCTCGGCGTCCGCCCGCTTGACCTTGACCTCGACGGCGCTGATCCCGGAGTCGGCGTACAGGCGGCTGCGGAGAGCGAGACCGGGGCAAGCCCTCCGAGCAGCCCGCCGAGCCGGCTCACGCCCTGGCCGCCGGCCGGATCGCACCGTAGTCGTCCTCGAGCTCGTCCGCACGAGCGCGGCGACCAGCCGCGGGAAGTCGCGCTCGCCGGCCAGCTTTGCGAGCGCCTCGGGATCCCTGCCCAGCTTCAGGCGCCCCGCCGCGTCGAGCGCCCGCCGGTCGGCGAACGGGAACAGCTCCTCCCATCCCACCTGCGCCTCGCGGAAGAAGATGTCGACTCCCACGACGCCGAGCCCCTTGAACTCCTTGAGCAGCTTGCGCTCCTGCTCGGGGTCGCGCCCGACCTCCTCGCGCAGCTTGCGCCGGCTGGATGTTGGCGAGGAAGAGCGCGTCGCACGCCTGTGAGGCTGCCGACAGCTTGGGCTCGAACTGCTCTACGACGTTCAGCTGCGTCTCGTGCGTCTCGCGCGAGTTCAGGTCGTCGCCGTACTCGCCCTCCCAGAAGAACGTGCGCCCCCCGGCGACGTGCTCGACGTCGGCCGTGTCGGTGCCGCGCGTGCCGAGCACGGCGAATTCGGCCCGCCGAAGTCGTCGCCGACCGGGCCTACGACGTGCACCCGGTCGAAGAACGACGCGGCGAGCGCGAAGTGGGTCGCCGCCCCGCCGAGCATCCGGTCACGGCGCCCGGCGGGCGTCGTGACCGTGTCGAAGGCGATGGAGCCGACGACCGTGGTGCTCACGCCGGCACTCGCTCTGCGAGGCCGGCGGCGTCGCGCAGGGCGTCCGCTTGTCGGTGCGCTCCCAGGTGAAGTCGGCGTCCTCGCGGCCGAAGTGGCCGTAGGCGGCGGTCTTCTGATCATCGACATAGGTCTCCGTCGAGATCTCACCCGAGATCACCACCAGACCCGTATTCACGAACGTCTCACACGCCACCCGACCCGCCGGATCATCACGCAACACCGCGTCGAGCCGCCCATCAGAGATCTGATCGGCCACCTTGTCGGGGATGCCCCTCCGTCACGGACCCTGAGGTGAACAGGAACTCCCTCGGCCCATCCGACATGACTGGCTCCTCGCTGTGCTCGTTGCGCCGCCGACGCGCGAAACCGACCACGCCCGCTCGCGGTAGCGCCCCGCCAGGCGGACCTTGACATCGTGTCCCTGCGAACTAGCCTCCGCGGCTCGAGGGAGACCGCTCGGTATCGCCGGGCAGGAGGGAGCGCGGCATGCAGCAGCTCGCGACCGGGGCCTCCGCGCCAGACCCACGCGAGCCGCTCGTAGAGCTGCGCCCGGCAGGTCGACCGCGCGCGCATCCACCAACCACCAGGAGGGTCCATGTCCATTCCCACTGAGCTCGTCGGGTCGCTGCCGCGGCCGATGAAGTTGCAGGACGCCTACGCCGCCTACGACGAGGGCAAGATCACCTGGGAGGACCTGCAGGCGGAGCAGGACGAGGCGGCCGCGGACTCGATCAGGCGGCTCGAGGAGGTCGGCGAGCCGATCGTCACGGACGGCGAGCAGCGGGAGTCGAGCTTCGCGACGTATCCCATCACCGACACGCTGGCGGGCACGGGCCTCGCCGACAACCTGGCCGGCGACGGGCAGTTCTTCGCGATCTTCGACGACGGCCACCACCGGCAGCTGCCGCGGCTGACCGGCGGCCCGTTCCGCTACAAGACGTACGCTGCCGAATTCGTCGAGAAGAACCGGCAGATCGCGACCCACCCGGTCAAGCAGGCGGTCATCTCGCCGTCGATGATGATGCTGCTCTATCCGCTCGAGGGCGAGATCGAGGGCTACTCGCGCGACCAGTTCCTCGACGACGTCTGCGACGAGTGTGAGACGGACATCCGCAAGTGCTTCGACGCCGGGGCGGTGCGGGTGTCGATCGACTTCACCGAGGGCCGCCTGGCGAACAAGAACGACTCGCGCAACCCGTGGACGGGCAAGGACATGCTGCAGGAGTTCATCGACCTCAACAACCGGGTGCTCGACCGCTTCTCGCCGGAGGAGCGCCGCAACATCGGCCTCCACACCTGCCCCGGCGGCGACTGCGACTCGGTGCACTCCAAGGAGGTGCCGTACGAGAAGCTGCTGAGCAAGATGTTCCAGATCAACGCGGGCTACTTCCTCATCCAGTGCGCGAGCGAGGACGACCGCGAGA
>JALYMV010000054.1 GCA_030773575.1 Actinomycetota bacterium | reverse complement strand
GCTGACCCGCGTGGATCCGGCGACGGGCCGGCCCACGGGCCGGCCGGCGGGCGTCGGTCCGAGCCCGCTGGCGCTGGCCACGGGCGAGGGGTCCGTCTGGGTCCTCGACGCCCGCGACGGCGTGCGGCGGGTCGACCCCCGGACGGGACAGCCGACGGGACGGGCCGTCCCGGTGACCGACCCAGTCGGGATCGCCGCGGGGCAGGGTGGCGTCTGGGTGACGAGCCGGTCCTCGCGCAGCGTCACGCGCATCGATCCAGCATCACTTCGCGCCGACCCGCCCATCCGTCTCGGAGCCGGCCCGGCGGACGTGGCGATCGCCGGAGGCTCCGTCTGGGTGGCGGAGTCCGACGCCGGCTCCCTCCGGCGCGTCGACCCGCGAACCGGTAAGGCGGTACCGCCGCTCAAGCTCGGCGACGGTCAGTTGCTGGCGCTCACCGCGGGCGACGGCGGTCTGTGGGCCGCGGTCTCCGAGAGCCCGCTCTCCAACGAGGACCTGCGCCTCGCGCGCGTCGACGCCCGCAAGGGCACCACCGCCGGCGCCCCGATCCGCCTCCCGGGAGGGGTCCCGCTGGCGCTCGCGGCGGGCAAGGACAGCGTGTGGGCGACCGACGTGGGATCGGCGATCCCCGGCACCCCGGAGCGCGCGCCGGGGCTGGTCCGTGTCGTCCCGGGCGCCGAGCGGCCGGTCAGCCGCGCGGCGTCAGTCGCCGGGCGGCCGGCGGGGGTCGCGGTAGGCTTCGGCGCCGTCTGGGTGACCGACTCCACGCGAGGCACGCTGACTCGCGTGGAGCTTCGATGATCGTCCGCGCCCCGGTCGGGCCGCGTTTCGCGCCGGGCCGGGCCGGCGACCTCGCTCAGGCCGCCTGCCGGAGCGCCTCGAGCTCGCGCATCCGGCCGAGGCGACCGAGCGCCTTGGACTCGATCTGGCGGACGCGCTCCGGGGTGATACCCAGCCGACGGCCGATCTCGCGCAGCGGCGTGGGGTCCGTGCCGGCCAGGCCGTAGCGGAGGCTGACGACCTCGCGCTCGCGGTCGGGCAGCTCCATCAGCGCGCGGCGCAGGGCGTCGCGGCGCAGGGAGATGTGGACCAGCTCGTCCGGCTCGGGGCCCTCGGACGGCAGCAGGTCGCCGAACGCCGCGTCCTCGCCCTCGCCGAGCGGGCGGTCGAGCGACGTGACGGCGCGCGCCACGTCGCGCAGGGCGTGGAGCTCCTCGACGGGGATCTCCGCGGCCGCCGCGAGCTCCTCGTCGGTCGGCGGGCGGTCGAGCTTCACCGACAGCATGTTCTCCGCGCGGGCGACCTTGCGCTGGGAGCGCACGAGGTTGATCGGCAGCTTGATCGTGCGCGCCTTCGCGTCCATGCCGCGCTCGACGGCCTGGCGGATCCACCACGTCGCGTAGGTCGAGAAGCGATAGCCGCGCCGCCAGTCGAACTTCTCCACCGCCCGGATGAGCCCGAGGATGCCCTCCTGGATGAGGTCGAGCAGCGTGAGCTCTGAGCCCTGGTACTTCTTGGCGATCGAGACCACGAGGCGCAGGTTCGCGTTGATCATGCGCTCCTTGGCGGCGAGGTCGCCGCGCTCGATCCGCTTGGCGAGGTCGATCTCCTCCGCCGGCGTGAGCAGCCGGTGGCGGCCGATCTCGTTGAGGAAGAGCTGCAGCGCGTCCGTGGTCGCCGTCGCGAGCGCCGCCTCGGAGAGCGGCGGCGCCTCGACGTCGCGCCCGCAGTCGTCGCGCAGCTCGATGCTGCGCGCCTCGAGCTGCTCGTAGAGGCGGCCCAGCGCGTCGTCCTCGAGGTCGAGCGCCTGCGCGAGCTCGTCAACCTCCGAGAGGTCGATGCAGCCGCGCTCTGAACCACGGTCCAGGAGTGCGGCGAAGGGACCTGCCGCGGCGTCGTGGCTTGCCATAGCTCAAGGAATCGTCACCGGTACGGCAGGCGCCTAAACGCCCGCCGCCGACGCATGGCACCGAATGCTTGACCGCGCCCCGCGGATGGGTAGACGGTGTCTGTCACCGAACGACTCACGGAGGGGCTTTCACCGATGGCCAACCGCTTCACACGCAACCGCGCCGACGCCGAGCGCGGCGCCGTCGCGACCACGACGCGCGAGCGCGACACCACGCGCGACACGACCCGTCCGGCGGCCGAGAGGACCGAGCGGACCGGCAACGGCCACACGGGGGACACGATGTCCGACGTGCGCGGCCGCCAGAAGGAGCGCTTCGGCGGCTTCAACTGGGGCTCGGACTTCTTCGGCTGGCTCGTCGCCGTCGGCCTCGGCGCCATCCTGACCGGCATCCTGAGCGCTGCCGGCGCGGTCATCGGGCTCAACGAGGTCTCCCGCACGGAGGCATTGGTGAACGCCGAGACCATCGGCATCGTCGGCGGCATCCTGCTGCTGCTCGTCCTGATGACCGCCTACTACTGCGGCGGCTACGTCGCGGGCCGCATGTCGCGCTTCGACGGCGCGCGCAACGGCTTCGGCGTGTGGCTGATCGGCCTCATCATCACGCTGGCGCTGGCCGCGGCCGCCGCGATCCTGGGCGCCGAGTACAACGTCCTGCAGAACTTGAATTTCCCGGCGCTGCCGGTCGACGGCCAGAGCCTCTCGACGGGCGGCCTGATCGCCACGGCGGCCGTCGTCATCGGCACGCTGCTCGCGGCGATCGCCGGCGGCAAGACCGGCGAGCGGTTCCACAAGAAGGTCGACCGCGAGGGCTTCACCCCCTAGACGCGGCAACGGCAGGCCCGGCCCGGCCCGCCGCGCGGTCAGCGCGGCGG
>JALYMV010000053.1 GCA_030773575.1 Actinomycetota bacterium | reverse complement strand
GCCTCGCGCTTGGCCTTCTCCTGGGCCTTGCGCTCCTCCTCGGCCTTGCGGGCCTCCTCGGCGGCGTCGAGCTCGGCCGCGATGGCGGCGTCATCCTCGGCGCGGAGGTCGACCTCCTCGGTGACGGGCGAGGCTCCCTCGCCGTTGAGGTCGTTCTCGCGGCGGAACGTCTGGATCTGGGAGACGGTGACTTCGAGCTGGTGGGCGATCCAGGCGTCGGTGCGACCCTGTTGCACCCATCCGCGGATCTGGTTGAGCTGGGGACGCAGCGATCGGCGAGTCATGGCAAGGGCGGGGAGACTAGCGATTCCGGCTTGCGAGCCACGCCGCGAGCCGTATGCTCCGCGGGAGCGCAAACCGAACCCAGGGCAGGGAGGCGGACATGCTGGTGCTGACGCGGAAGTCCAACCAGTCGATCATGATCGGGGACGACATCGAGGTGTCGGTGCTCTCGATCATGGGGGAGAAGGTCCGCATCGGGATCCAGGCCCCGCGCGACGTGCCCGTCTTCCGCCGCGAGGTCTACCTCGAGATCCAGCAGGAGAACATGGCGGCCGGCGCCTCCGCGCGCGCCGAGGTCGACGACGCGCTCAAGCGCCTCTCCAGCACCTGAGGGAGAACGAAGGGCGAAGCCCGGTCAAGAGCGACCGGACGGAGCGGTCAGTCTCAAGATGACCGCACGGATGCGGTCATGGGCTACCCCATCACGTAGTACAAGGCCTGGAACATCGCCACGGTCACGAGCACCGCCGTCGCGATGAGCGTCAGGACGAGGAGGAAGAAGCGCAGCGAGCCGCGCTTGTGGACGCGGTCGAGCTGGCGCTGGTGCGCGCGCCGGGTGGTCGCGCGCTTGACGTGCTCGCGCCGCGCGCGATCCTCCTCGATCTCCTCGTAGAGCGCCGACTCGAAGTCGGCGAGGCTCTGTCGCATCCGCATCGCCGCAGGCTCCTAGGCGACCGTGACCTCAGGCGAGAGGTAGACGTCCTGGATCGCGTTGAGCAGGGCGATGCCCTCGTCCATCGGGCGCTGGAACGCCTTGCGCCCGGAGATGAGGCCGAGGCCGCCCGCGCGCTTGTTGATGACCGCGGTCTTGACCGCCTCGGCGAGGTCGGACTCGCCCGAGGAGGCGCCGCCGGAGTTGATGAGCCCGGCGCGGCCGGAGTAGCAGTTGACGACCTGGTAGCGGGTGAGGTCGATCGGGTGGTCCGTGGTCAGCTCGGAGTAGACGAGCTTGCTCGTCTTGCCGTAGGCGCCGTCCTCGTTGAGGACGTTGTAGCCCCCGTTCACCTCGGGCAGCTTCTGCTTGATGATGTCGGCCTGGATCGTCGTGCCGAGGTGGTTGGCCTGGCCCGTGAGGTCGGCGGCGAGGTGGTAGTCGACGCCGCCGCGCTTGAACGCCGAGGAGCGCAGGTAGCACCACAGGACGGTGAACATGCCCATCTTGTGGGCCTCCTCGAAGGCGCGCGCGATCTCGGTGATCTGGCGCGTGCTCTGCTCGGAGCCGAAGTAGATCGTCGCCCCCACGCCGACCGCGCCCATGTCCCAGGCGCGCCGCACGGAGGCGAACTCGACCTGGTCGAACTGGTTGGGATGGGTCAGCAGCTCGTTGTGGTTGAGCTTGACGATGAAGGGGAACCTGTGGGCATAGCGGCGGGAGACCGCGCCGAGGACGCCGACGGTCGAGGCGACGGCGTTGCAGCCGCCCTCGATCGCGAGCCGGACGATGTTCTCCGGGTCGAAGTAGGCGGGGTTGGGGGCGAAGCTCGCGCCCGCGGAGTGCTCGATCCCCTGGTCGACCGGCAGGATGCTCACGTGGCCCGTGCCGGCGAGGCGGCCCTGGTTGAACAGCCACTGCAGGTTGCGCAGCGTCCCCGTCGTGCGATCGGAGTCCACCCACACGCGGTCCACGAAGTCGGGGCCGGGGAGGTGCAGCTGATTGGCCCGGATCGTCTGGCACTCGTGGCTGAGCAGGTCGTCGGCGTCGGACCCGAGCAGCTCCTCGATCCGGGACGTGGTCAGTTCGGCGGTCGTCATGACGGCTCATTATGACGCCCGCCCAGTGCGGGTAGGCTTCCGGCCTTCGTGAAGACCAACTTCACCGGGCCGGACTACAGCATCGGGATCGAGGAGGAGCTCATGATCCTCGACTCCGAGACCTACGCCCTCTCGAACTCCATCGAGGCGCTCCTGGATGAGGCGCCCGACGGCGAGATCAAGCCGGAGCTCCACGAGTCCGTGCTCGAGGTGGCGACCAAGCCGTGCAAGGGCGTCCCGGAGGCCGGGACGCAGCTGCGCGCCTTGCGCCGGCAGGTGCGCGACTCCGCCGGCGGGCTGGACCTCTGCATCGGATCGGCCGGCACCCATCCCTTCGCCAAATGGGAGGAGCAGCGCATCGCCGCCCGGCCGCGCTACCGCGACCTGGTCTCCGCGCTGCGCTTCGTCGCGCGCCAGGAGATCATCTTCGGCCTGCACGTGCACGTGGGCGTGGAGGGTGCCGACAAGGCGATCCACATCGTCAACGGCATGCGGGTCCACGTCCCGATCCTCCTCGCGCTGAGCGCCAACTCGCCCTTCTGGCGCGGCGACCCGACCGGCCTGGCCTCGACGCGCATGCCGATCTTCCGCGCCTTCCCGCGCGTGGGGATCCCCCCCGCGTACAAGGACTGGGACGACTACGAGGGGCGCATCGGGTTCATGGTCGAGTCCGGGGTCGTCGAGGACTACACCCACCTCTGGTACGACCTGCGCCCGCACCCGAACTTCGGGACGGTCGAGATCCGGGCGATGGACGCCCAGACGCGCGTGGAGCACACGCTCGCGCTGACCGCGCTCATCCAGGCGATGGTCAAGGAGCTCGCCGAGCACTTCGACGCGGGCTCGGAGCTCGCGCACTACCCGTACGAGATGCTCGACGAGAACAAGTGGCTGGCCGCTCGGCACGGTATGGCGGGTGAGCTCGTCGACCTGCCGTCCCGCGAGCTCGTCACTGCCAAGGAGCTCGCGCGCCGCCTCTACGACCGCCTGCGCCCGATCTCGGAGGACCTCGGGGCGGAGAACGAGTTCGACGGGCTCACGGACATCCTCGAGCGCGGCAACGGGGCGGCCCGCCAGCAGGTCGTCTACGAGGCCAACCATGACCTGGTCGAGGTCGTGCGCGAGATCGTCGAGGCGACGGCGGCCTAGGAGCGCGCCCGGCGCTCGTCCGGCGTGGGCGGCGGCGGGCGCCGCGTAGACTCGGTGGCCCATGGCAAGCGGTCCCGACCTCTTCGTCGTCTGCAAGAGCTGCGGCTCGGAGGTCAGCCCGTACATCACGGAATGCCCCTACTGCGGGACGCGCCTGCGCAAGCGCGCGCCGAAGCTCGACAAGGGCGGGACGCCCAAGCCGCCCAAGCCGCCCCGCCGCAGGCGGCCGACCCCGTCGCTGGGCCGCCTGCGGCCGGGTGAGATCCCCGGGATCCGCGCCGACCTCTCGCGCCGGCCCTACGCGACGCTCGCGCTCGTCGTGGCGTCGGTGCTCGTCACCCTGGGCGCCGAAGCCGCGCTCTACGGGCTCGGCGACATCGCGCTGACGGTGGTCAGCCCGCTGGGCGCGGAGTACTGGAAGCTCGTCACCACCAGCTTCGTGTACGGGTCGACGGGCTACCAGCTCGCCGCGCTCGTCTCGATCACGGTCTTCGGCTGGCTGCTCGAGCGCCGTCACGGGCTCTTGGCGCCGGTGCTCGTCTACGTCCTCGGCGCCGCGGCCGGCTCCGCCCTCGCCGTTCTCGCCGACGACATCCCGCTCGCGGTCGGCGGCAACTCCGCCGCGCTCGCGCTGCTGGGCGCCTGGCTCGTCCCCGAGCTGCTCGAGCGCCGGCGCGGCGAGGAGACCGAGGGCGACCTGCTCGGCGTGGCCGTCTTCGCCGCGGTGCTCCTCGCGCTCCCGCTCGCGACGGTCGAGGCCCACCCGCTGGCCGGCCTGGGCGGGGCGGCGGCCGGCCTGGTGCTCGGGCTGCCGCTGGCGCGGCTGCGGCGGGACTGAACGGCACCTCGAACGTCAACTGCGGCTGGTGAGGGAGGAGGTCCCTCCGGGCGAGCAGGGAAATGTGGCAAGCGGACGCCGACCGACCGCCCGTGTCACATCACCATCGGATAGGCACGTTTCCCGGCCTGGGCGGCACCAGGCGACACGCTCGACGGATCGCGTCACCCCTGTCACCTCACGCCGGTCGAACCCCTCGTTCATCAGCCCGCCGTTGACGTCCGTCGGGTGGCACGGCCAGGCCGATCTACGCCACCCGCAACCGCCCCGCCGCCCCGGCCTCGAGCCGTCCGACCACCCAGCCGTCCATCTCGCCTTCCCGCCCTGCCGGCACCGCCGCGAGCAGCCCGCCGGAGGTCATCGCGTCGGTCGCCAGCCGCCGGCGCGCCTCGACCACTCCAGGCGACCATTCGGTGAACGATTCCGCGTCGGCGGCATTGCGCCTCGACCCGCCGGCGAGCGCGCCCTCCCCCTCCAGCAGCTCGAGCACGCCCTCGATCGCGGGGAGCGCCGCCCCGTCCACCACGGCCGCCACGCCGCTCGCCTCCGCCAGCTCATGGAGGTGGCCGAGCAGGCCGAACCCCGTGACGTCGGTGAGCGCGTGGGCGCCCGCGGCGCGGGCCTGCCGGGCCGCCCGGTCGTTGAGCGTCGTCATCACCGCGACCCCGCGCTCGATCAGGCCGGCGTCGGCCAGCCCGCGCTTGATGGCGGTCGCCACCGTCCCGGCGCCCAGCGGCTTCGAGAGGACGAGCACGTCGCCGGGCCGGCCGCCCGCGTTGGTGAGGATCTCGTCGGGGTGGACCGTCCCGGTCACCGCCATGCCGTACTTGGGTTCCGGGTCGTCGATCGAGTGCCCGCCGACGATCGCCGCGCCCGCCGCCGCCGCGGCGTCCGCGCCGCCGCGCAGGATCTCCGCGAGCGTGCCCGGGCCGAGGGTCGCCAGCGGATAGGCGACGAGGTTGAGCGCGGAGACCGGCTCGCCGCCCATCGCGTAGACGTCGGAGAGCGCGTTGGTCGCCGCGATCCGGCCGAAGGCGTACGGATCGTCGACGATCGGGGTGAAGAAGTCGGCCGTCTGCACGATCGCCAGGTCGTCGCGCAGGCGCACCACGCCGGCGTCGTCGGCGGTCTCCGATCCCACCAGCACCCGCGGATCGGCCGGGCGGGGGAGCCCCGCGAGGATCGGGCGCAGGTCCGCCGCCGAGATCTTGCAGCCGCAGCCGGCGCCGTGCGACAGTGAGGTGAGGGGAACGGTGAGCATGTGCGACCTATGATGCCCGCCCAGTGCCGGAACGCCGCGCCTACTCCGAAGCCGAGATCGAGGCGGCGGTCGAGAAGCTCACCGAGCCCGATCGCCTGGAGACCGCGCAGCGGATCGTCGCCCACTCCGCGCCCCAGCTCCAGCGCATCCTCAACCAGGCGCTCGAGGCGGGGGAGTGGTTCGGCTCCGCGCACCGCGCCGCCGTGCTCAACGCGGCGGGTGCCCCCGATCCGGATGAGCGCATCGCCCGCGTCCGGGCGCTGATCGCGGACGAGACGCGCGTCTCCATGCTCGTGGGGGTGGCCGTCGGCCTCGAGCTCGGCCACCTCCTGCTCGACACCACCACCGCACAGGAGGACTGACCGCCCGCCATGGACATCCGCTACCTCGGCCATTCGGCCTTCGAGCTCACCGACGGGTCGACCACCGTCCTGATCGACCCGTTCCTGACCGGCAACCCGAAGGCGGCCGTCTCCGCCGAGGAGCTCAACCCGGACGTCATCCTCCTCACCCACGGCCACGCCGACCACCTCGGCGACACGGTGGACATCGCCAAGCGCGCGGGCGCCACGGTGGTGGCGATCGTCGAGCTCGCCAACGAGATCGGCGGGCAGGGGGTCGACGTGTCCGACCCGAACCTCGGCGGGACGGTCAAGTTCGACTGGGGGTGGGTCAAGCTCGTCCCGGCCTGGCACACGGCGGTCACGCCGAGCGGGACGCCGCACACGCCGGCCGGCCTGCTGATCGAGTTCGCCGGCACGCTGGTCTACCACCTGGGCGACACCTGCCTGTTCTCCGACCTCAAGCTGATCGCCCAGCGCGGCACCCCGGTCGACGTGGCGATCGTGCCGATCGGCGGCCACTACACGATGGACCGCATCGACGCGGTGACCGCCGTCGAGTTCGTGGCGCCGAAGGCGGTCATCCCCGCGCACTACGGGACGTTCCCGCCGATCGAGACGGACGTCGAGCACTTCCGGTCCGACGTGGAGGGCAAGGGCCTCGCGCAGGTCGTCGTCCTCGCCCCGGGGGAGACCCACTCGGCGTGACCCACGCGATCGTGCTCATCGAGGCCGAGCGCTCGGCGATGCCGGCGCTCGGCGGCCGGCTCGCCGACGTCGAGGGCGTGGCGGAGGCCTACTCGGTGACGGGCGAGTGGGACTTCGTGGCGGTGATCCGCGTGCGCGAGCCCGAGCTGCTCGCACCGCTGATCACGGGCCGGCTCGCCCAGCTCGACGGGATCAAGCGCACGCACACCATGGTCGCCTTCGAGGTCTTCTCCCAGCACGACCTCGAGGCGCTGTTCTCGATCGGCTCGTGAGACGGGCGCTGGTAGTCGGGCTGCTCGCCGCGGCGTTGTCGGCCTGCGGCGGGGAGGACGAGCCGATCTCCACGCCGACCGTGCGCGACGACTCGCCGTCGCTGGCGCCCAGCCCGACCGCCACGCCGACCGCTACGCCGCCGATCGCCACCGCGCCGAGCG
>JALYMV010000052.1 GCA_030773575.1 Actinomycetota bacterium | reverse complement strand
AGCGCCAGCAGCGCGTTGCGCCCGCGGTCGGGTGCCGAGCCGGAGTGCGCCGCGCGCCCCCGCGCGGTGATCCGCACGGTACCCGCCGCCTTGCGCCGCACGACGATCCCCTCGGCGCCGTCCGGCGTGCGCTCGCCGGCCTCGAAGCACAGGCAGGCGTCCCAGCCGGCGAAGCGGTCCGTGTGGGCGAACGGCGCGGTGCGCCACTCCTCGTCGCACACCAGCAGCAGCGTCGCCTCGGCGAAGTCGCCGCGCCGCCGCGCGAGGGCCCGCAGCACGCCGAGCGCGAGCACCACCCCTCCCTTCATGTCGACGGAGCCAGAGCCGACGAGCTTGTCGCCGTCGCGCGCCAGCGGGCGGTGCTCGCCGTGGGCGATCACCGTGTCGACGTGGCCGAGCAGCAGGATCCGCCGCGTGCCCGTCCCGCTCAGCCGCGCGACGAGGTCGGGCGCGTGATCGGGCGAGGAGCACGGGATGCGCTCCGTCGCCGCCTCGTCGGGCACGACCATCGCGCAGACCGAGACGCACTCCTCCGCCCCCTGCCGGTCGCCCGACGGCGAGGAGATGGCGACCAGCGCCTCGAGCTCGCGCTCGGCGCGGCGGCCGATCTCGGCGGCGGACTCGGCGACCCAGGGCAGCACGGCCCAGGCTTCTACCGCACGATGACCCCGAGGGGAGCTTCCCGCCCACGACGAGCGCATGGTTGAGCACGTTATACGTGCACAATCATGCGTTCGCGCGGACACGTGCGCCCCGGCTAGTGTCTCTGGCGCCATGCCCGAGCTGCCCGAGGTCGAGGTCACCGCGCGCCTGCTCGACGAGGCGCTGCGCGGGGAGCCGATCGAGTCGGCGATGGCGCCGGGGATCAACGCGCTCAAGACGTTCGACCCGCCGCTCTCGGCGCTCGAGGGAGCGACGATCGACGGGGTCCGCCGGCGTGGCAAGCTCCTGCTCGTCGACGTGAGCGCGGGCGAGCGCGGCCGGCTCACGCTGCTCGTCCACCTCATGTCGGCCGGCCGCCTCCAGCTCTTCGACAAGCGCGCCTCGCTGCGCGACAAGGCGTCGCGGCTGCTGCTGCGGCTCCCCGGCGACCGCGAGCTGCGGCTGCGCGAGTTCGGGACGCGGCAGGCCGCGTGGGTGAAGCTCCTGAACCCCGAGGGCCTCGAGGGCGAGGAGTCGCTGGCCACGCTCGGGCCGGAGGCGTGGCCGGACCCGCCGTCCGCCGCGCGGCTGGGCGAGCTGCTCGCCGAGCCCCGGCCGCTGCACTCGCTGCTGCGCGACCAGCGGGTGATCGCCGGGATCGGCCGCACGTGGGTGGACGACATCCTCCACGCCGCCAAGCTCTCGCCGTTCAAGCGCGGCGACGACCTCTCCGAGCCCGAGCTCGCCGCGCTCCGCGACGCGATCGCCGGCGAGCTCGGCCGGGCGGTCGAGCACTACGCCGCCCACTGGAAGCTCCCGCTCCCCGACAAGCAGGCCAAGGTCGCCAGGATCCACGGCCACCAGAGCGAGCCGTGCCCGCGCTGCGAGACGGTGATGGAGGCCGTCTTCTACGAGGACTACGTGATGACGTACTGTCCCTACTGCCAGACGGAGGGGCGGATCCTCAAGGACCGGCGGCTCTCGCGGCTGCTCAAGTGAGGACGTCGGGGGCGATCACGTCCATGATCACCTCGTCGTAGCGCCGCCCCTCGGACATCAGCGAGCCGCGCCGCCGCCCGACGAGGCGGAAGCCCGCGCGCTCGTAGGCGCGCAGCGCCGCCTCGCTCCAGGCGTGCGCCTCGAGCATCACGTTGTGAAGGCCGAGGTCCGCGAACGCCCAGCGCAGCAGCAGCCGCACGGCGTCCGTCCCGATCCCCCGCCCGCGGCGCTCGCCGAGCAGGATCCCCAGGCCGGCGCGGCCCATCAGGTGGCCGATCCCGAAGAGCCCGCCCGAGCCGACCGGCGTCAGGTCGGCGGCGTCGTAGACCGTGAAGTGCACGGACTCGGGCGCCGCTGCGCCGCGTCGTGCATCGCTCCCTCGACCCACGCCGCCTCGGTCTCCGGCGTCGCGACCCCGCGCCGCAGCAGACCGCGCCGCACGTCCGGGTCGTTCGACCAGCGCGCGTAGTGCGCGGCGAGGTCCCGGGCGCAGGGGACCGAGGGCGGCGCGCTCGCCGCGGACGATCACGTCGGGTCCCATGCAAGGACGCTAGCGTCCGCCGCATGCCCGAGCCCAACACGCCCGCACCCGCCTTCACGCTCCCCGACCAGGATTCGAACCCGGTCTCGCTCGGCGACTTCGCCGGCCGCACCGTCGTCCTCTACTTCTACCCGAAGGCCGACCCGCCGTGTACTTAAAGGCGTAACGCGCCTGCCGTCCCTGACTTAGCGCCCCGGTGGTACCGGGACCCCGAGTTGGCGACAGATGCCCCGAGCGGTCGGCGTCTTGATCTCGCGGTGGCGAGGCACCGTCGCGCGGGTTCCTGAGGCGGGGTTCTCCCACAGCTCGTGGTTGGCTCCTTCGCGGACGAGTCGGCAACCGTGGGCGGTGAGATGGCGGTCGAGATCGCGCTTCTTCACGCGGCGATCTCGACGCGCTCGACGAGCGCCCACCCAGGCTCGGGGATGGGCTCGCCGCGCGAACGACGCTCGTCGAGGACGAGCACGATGGCGTCCCTCACCATCTCTCTCGCTTGATCGAGAGACTCGCCCTGCGTCTGCACCTCGGGGAGTTCCAGCACGCGGGCATACACCCACCCGTCGCCGGCGTCCTCGAACACCACGTTGAAAGCGAGCGCGTCCATCGGTCAGACACGGTACCCCCACGCACGGGCTCAGTGGGAAGGCCGTCTCGCTCGTAGCATCACCAAGATGCTCGAAACTGGAACCCGCGCCCCTGACTTCACCCTCCCCGACCACGACGGCAACCGCGTGTCGCTGAGCGATTTCGCCGGGCGCACCATGGTCGTCTTCTTTTACCCCAAGGCCGACACGCCGGGTACTTGAAGGCGTACAGAGCCGGCGGGGTCGCCCTTCAACCCGGAGCGTGATCGCGATGTCGCTTTCAGGCTTGCTGTTCTGATTGGGCGTGACGTCCGGCCTCGAGAGGAGGCTCCGCCGGCGGTGAGCTGGCTCGCTTTCACGCTGTCGGCTGTGGGCTTGACTGGCTTTCGCTGTGTCGCTCGTCGCCGGTCGGGGATGTCCCGGCGTGACTTCATAGGAGCGTGGCACCGCCCCCAGCAAGCCATGTCCGCCGGGCGTCCACTTTCAGTCGAGGACAAGAGCTCGCACATGGTCGCAGCGATCGCCGCCGGGACGGGCGAGCTGCTCGGTGACAAGACGGTGGGTGTCGGGGCAGGCGGGTTCGCGGCGGCGCTTGATTGGGCGCGCGCTCTGGGTGAGGAGCGGGTGTGGGCGCTTGAGGACTGCCGCCACGTGTCGGGGGCGTTTGAGCGCTTCCTAGTGGTCCGC
>JALYMV010000051.1 GCA_030773575.1 Actinomycetota bacterium | reverse complement strand
CGAGGCCGGCGAGCAGGTAGAAGGCGAGGAACTTCGCGCGGCCCATCGAGTCCTCGACGTTGTTGCCGAAGATCCACAGGAACAGCATGTTGCCGCCGAGGTGCAGCAGGCCCCCGTGCATGAACATGGAGCTGAAGGCGGTCAGGAACGTCGCGGGCTGCGGGCCGACGGTGCCCGCCTCCCCGCAAGCGATCTCCTTTCCGGCGATCTCGCACTGCTCGCCCGGGTTGGTGAACTCGTAGGGGATCGCCCCGTAGTCGACGACGTTGGCCTCGTCGGGCGAGTTGAAGAAGCCGCTGGAGGCCGCGTCCTGGAAGAAGAGATAGAGCAGCACGTTCGCGACGATCAGCGTGATCGTGACGACCGGCAGGCGGTCCGTGGGGATGTTGTCCTTGAGCGGGAACACGGGAGGGCCGGGTCGGCAGGAGAACCTACCGACCCGGCTTCCCTCCCCCTACAGCCGCCGCGAGGTCAGGACGGTGTTGACGCGCTGGCCGCCCGGGCCCGTGGCCTGGAGCCGGACCCGGTAGTCACCGGTGGCGCGGCGGCGGGCCGGCAGCGTGATCCGGTAGGTGCGCTTGCCGGCCCGCTGCGCCGCGGCCGAGCGCTTGACCACCTTCGAGCCCTTGGTGATGGTGACCGTCACCCGCGCCGCGTCGTTCAGGCGGTACGCCGCCTTGAGGGTGACGAGCTTCGGGCCGCCGAACACCGGCCGCTCGAGCTTGAACTTGCCCAGCAGGTCGCAGGTGTCGCGGCGGTAGTAGTTCGGGCGCTTTGAGAACCTCCCGCCCGAGCGGCGCAGCGTCACCCGCCGCACGTCGATCCGGCGGCCGCCGCGCACCATCGTGTAGCGCACGAAGTAGTACCCCGTGCCCACCGCCCGCCTGGACCCGCCGCGGTTCGCGCGGCCGTTCCACGTGAACGAGCTCGACTTGTTCTCGAACCGCGCGACCAGCCGCTCCTTGACCACGCGGCGGCCCTCCGAGACCCGGAAGACGTCGACCCGCACGGGAGCGGTGACGTTGCGGACGAGCCCGAGCCGCACCCCGCGGCCCGAGCGCGAGGCGTTGACCGACTTGAAGCCGGTGCTCGCCGTGCATGCCGTCGCCCCGCCGCGCGGGTCGGGGTTGGCGTTGGGGTTCTGCGGGCCGCCGGCGCCGGGACGGTTCGCGGGTCCGGCGTTGCCGCCGGCCGGGTCCTTGAACTCGTAGCGGTAGACGCCGCGGCCCTGCGTGGCGGCGATCATCACGTCGGGCTCGCTCGGGTCGGCCTTCGGCTTCATCTCCAGCGTGAAGACCGGGGCGTTCGGCAGGCCGGAGCCGAGGAGCTCGTAGGCGCCACCGTCCGTGCCCGCCGAGATGTACACGCCGGCGTTCGTCGCGACGACGAGCTGGCCGTTGCGCACCGTGGTCCAGTTGGCCGGGACGTCGGGCATGTTGCCCGAGATGTTCTTGAACGTCTCGCCGGCGTCCGTCGACTTGAACACGTTGCCCTGACCGACCTGCGCGGCGGTGATGTCCTCGCCGAGCACGCCGACCGGGAGCCAGCGGCGGCTGTAGCCGGCCACGGTGACGTAGACCGTCTTCGGATCCGTCGGATCGGCCTGGACCGACGTGATGTAGCGCTTGGGCAGGCCCTGCGCCTTGGCGATGCGCCAGTTGTCGTTGGCCGCCTTTCGGCCGACGCTGCCACCCGGCGCCACGTTGGTGGCGATCCCGTTGTCGAACGGCCGCCTGATCAGCGGCTCGCAGAACCCGCAGAAGCCGACGTAGGCCGCGCTGGCGGTGTTGTCGCCCGAGGGCACCGAGCGGACGTCGATCGCCGACATGCGATTGTTCGTACCGCTCGGCGCCGTGCCCAGGTCGAAGACCTCCTCCCAGTTCTCAGCCCCGTCGACGCTCTCGTACACGCTCGTGCCCGCAGTGATCAGGTGCTTCGGGTCGAGCGGATCCATCGTGAACGGGTTGATGAACTGGTAGGTGTCGTCCGGGGGCGAGACGTCGAAGTAGCTCTCGCCGCCGTTCGTCGTCTTGTTCATGGTGCCGCCGGGCAGCCCCTCGTAGGCGACCTTCGAGTTGTCGGGCTCGACCGCGCTGAACGCCCCGTCGCCGCCGAAGGTCATGAAGCGCCTGCCGTCGGGCTCGATCTTCATCTCGCCGTTGTCCTGCAGGCCGGCGTAGATCGTCCCGTCCTTGGAGACCTGGGCGTCGTAGGGCAACAGGGTGTTGAAGCCCTGGTTGGCGCCCCGGCCCCAGCCGTCCGGGTTGATGTCGCGGCCCGGCTGCACAATCTGGGTGTTGACGCCGCCGTCGTGCCCGACGACGAGGTTGGCCCTGCCGTCGGCATCGCCGGGAACCCACATCGCCGCGTGCTGGTCGGGATGGGTGGTCTTCGCCGCCGTCGTCGGGTTGCCGGCAGTCGTCGGGCAGACGGGCTGGCCCGTGCTCAGGAAGAGGCAGGTCTCCCCGGAGAAGTACGGCCCGACCACCTTGAAGCGGGTGGGGCCGTTCTGCGGCTGGCCGACGTTGTCGTTCTGCCAGATCTCCTCGATGCCGAAGGCGAGCCGGGTCGGCACGCCGGCCGACGTCTGCGACGTCGGGTCGGGCTCGATCCACTCGTTGTACCAGGATTGGATGCCGGGGGAGAAGTTGAAGGTGCGCCCTGTCACGTTCAGCGCGGAGCCGGAGGCCTGGTCGTTGGCCAGCGCGTCGGCGCTTTCCATGAGCGTCCAGGTCGCGCCGAAGTTCGAGGAGACGTAGATGCCGTTGAGCACAGTGTTGCCCGTCGCCAGGCCGGTGCCGCTCTCGGGCGCGTCGATCGTGGGCGGCCCGCCGTTGAAGCGGCGGGCATCCTCGACGATC
The DNA here is from genome assembly GCA_030773575.1 of Actinomycetota bacterium. Classification (GTDB taxonomy): domain Bacteria; phylum Actinomycetota; class Thermoleophilia; order Solirubrobacterales; family Solirubrobacteraceae; genus JACCYI01. The sequence continues at coordinate 2,172 of JALYMV010000051.1, read as the reverse complement.
GCGTAGAGGAAGTTGTGGTCCTGCTTGGGTCCGGTGGCCAGCCCGAGTTCGACCCGGCCGATCCGCTCGAGGCCGCCGAAGTTGTCCTCGTTCTGGAGCTTGTCGAAGGAGTCCGGGTCGCCCGTGTCGGACCGGTAGAAGCCGTTGTTCGGCGACTCGATGTAGCCCTGCGGGAAGCCCTGCGAGGCGGGGCTGCGCTTGTTGCCCGCGCGCCAGCCGACGACCGCCACGACCGAGCCGGCCTTCGCGCCCGCGGAGTTGTCGGCGGTCTGGGCGTTGTCGGGCCCCTGCACGACCACGTCGGTGACCATGTTGGCCAGGAAGCAGCCGACCTTGGTGGGGGCGGCGCCGGTGCAGTCGAGGTCGAGCGGAGCGCCGCTGCGCAGGCCCTTGGCTCGCCCGGTCGGCAGGTTGACGTTGGTGAAGCTCACGCCGGCGTCCGAGGAGCGGAACAGGCCGGCGCCCGTGGCGGCATAGACGTTGCGCGGATTGACCGGGTCGACGGCGACCTTGAACGTGATGATGCCGTCCGGGACGCCCGAGGCCCGCTGCCAGCTCTGGCCGCCGTTCGTGGTCCGGAAGGCGCCGACGCCGGCGAACGTGCCGCCGCCGCCGAAGACGTTGTCGCCCGTGGTGATGATGATCGTCCCGCCGTCGGCGGGGGAGAACTCGATGCCGCCGATCGCCTGCGTGGGCAGCGTGTCGCCGATCGAGCGCCAGGTCTGGCCCTGGTCGTCTGACTGCCAGACGCCGCCCTCGCCGACCGCGGCGAAGATCCGGCCCGTCGCCGGGTCGCGGGCGAAGTCGGAGATGCGGCCGTTGAGATCGCCGAGTCCGAGCCCGTTGACCTCGTCGAAGCGCGGGTCGTCGGAGATGAGCGGGCCCTGGCCCGCCGGCTTCCACTCGCCGGCCGAGCCGGGCAGGGTCTGGCCCTCTGCCGCGATCGCGCGCCGCTCGGCCTGGGCGGCGCGGTAGGCGCCGGGCTTGAGCGTGTCGGTCACGCCGCCCGTGCTGCGCCGCTTGTCGTTCTCCTGGATGGCCATCAGCTCGCCCTGCGCCTCCGGGCTCTTGCGGTTCACGCACTCAGGCCCGCGGGCGATGCGCTGCATCGGTCCGTCCGCGCCCACGTCGCCGCTGAGCCGTTCGTCGCCGGGGCCCTCGCTGCGCGTCGGGCTCACCCGCTCGAGCGCGGCCATCCGCCGCTCCTGGCTCATGCGCTCCTCGCGGCTCGCGAACCCGGGAGGGCAGCCGTTGGCGCCGAGCTTCACGCCGGCTGGAGCCGGGCGCGTGGCGGCGAAGGTGAGGGCGGCGGCGCCCAGGAGGATCAGGGCGAGGACGGCGGGGAGGACGCGACGGAGCGACATGAGCGGGAGGCTTTCTCTCGGCGACTGAGGCGGTGAGGCGGTACAGGCGCGAACGGTGGGCGCCCGGGAAACTTGCGGCGCAGCACCCTAGGGGGTCAGACCGCGGCGGCGAGCGGCCCGGTGCCCGGGCGGTCCTGCTTGACATGCTCGTCGGCGTGGTAGCTCGAGCGCACGAGCGGGCCGGCGGCGATGTGGTCGAAGCCGAGGTCGTAGGCCGCCTGCTCGAGCGCCTTGAACTCCTCGGGGTGCCAGTAGCGCACGACGGGGAGGTGGCGCTCGGTCGGGCGCAGGTACTGCCCGACGGTGAGGACCTGGACGCCGTGCTCGCGCAGCTGCCCGAACGCGTCGACCATCTCGTCGTGGGTCTCGCCGAGGCCGACCATCAGGCCCGACTTCGTCGTCACCTCGTGGCCGCCCATCTCCTTCGCGTTGCGCAGGACGCGCAGCGAGCGCCGCCACGTCGACCCGCGGCGGGCGATGGTGTACAGGCGCGGGACGACCTCGACGTTGTGGTTGAAGACATCGGGGCGTTCGGCGATGACCTTGGCCAGCGGCATCTCGTGGCCCTGGAAGTCCGGGGTGAGCACCTCGACCTTGCACCCGGGGGCCTGCCGGCGGATCTGCCGGATGACGCCGACGAAGGCCGACGCGCCCTTGTCGGGCAGGTCGTCGCGGTCGACGGACGTGATGACCGCGTGGCGCAGGCCCATCCGGGCCACCGAGCGAGCGACCCGCGCGGGCTCGAGCGGGTCGTTCCACGTCGGCTTGCCCGTGCGGACGTTGCAGAAGCCGCAGCGCCGCGTGCAGG
>JALYMV010000050.1 GCA_030773575.1 Actinomycetota bacterium | reverse complement strand
CGCCCACGGCCACGCCCACGCCCGTCCTCACCGAGAAGCCGGCCACCGCGCTCGTCTCGCCCGACGCCGCGAAGGCCCCCGACGCCGACGGCGACGCCGTCCCGGACGTCGACGACCTCACCCCCTTCGTCCCGGCTCCGCTGCTCGGCCGGACCGTCGTCGTCGCCCCGAGCCGCGGCCAGGTCGTCGTCCGCCCGCCCGGGGCCAAGTCCTTCACGCCGCTTGACGGCGCGACGTACGTGCCCACGGGCTCGGTCGTCGACACCCGCAAGGGCACGATCCGCCTCTCGAGCGCCACGAGCGCCACCACGACGCAGACCGCGACGTTCCGCGGCGGCCTCTTCGAGGTCCGCCAGGCGGCCGGCGGCAAGGGGATGACCGACATCGTCCTGCGCGGCGGGGACTTCGGCGCCTGCCCGCGCCGGGGCACGGCGAGCGCCAGCGCGAAGCGCAAGCCGCCCAAGCGCCGCGTGTGGGCTCAGGACGACAAGGGCCGCTTCCGCACCCACGGCCGCAACAGCGTCGCGACCGCCCGCGGCACCGCCTGGCTGACCGAGGACACCTGCGCCGGCACCCGCACCAAGGTCACCAAGGACGCGGTCTCGGTCCGCCCGGTCCGCGGCGGCGGCAAGGCCAAGATCGTCCGCGCCGGCCAGCAGCTCCTCGTGCGGCCGCCGGCCCGGCGATGAGGCGGCGCTGGCTCGTCCTCCTGGTCGCCGCCGTCGTGGGCGTCGGCACCGGGCTCGCCGCCTACGGCTCCGGCCTCCTCGCGGCGCTCGAGGACGACGCCGTCGACCTGCGCTTCGCCGTCCGGCCGGCGGAGCCGCCGGCCGAGATCGCCGTGGTGGCGATCGACGACGTGACGTTCTCCGAGCTCCGCGAGCAGTGGCCGCTGCCGCGCTCGCGCTACGCGCAGGCGCTGCGCCGGCTCGAGGCGGCCGGGGTGCGCGACGTCGTCATCGATGTCCAGTTCACCGAGCCGAGCACGGCACGCGAGGACCTCGCCCTCTACGACGGCATCGGCGCGTTCGGAGGCGTCGTGCTCGCCACGAGCGAGAGCGACGAGCGGGGCGCGACCAACGTGCTCGGCGGCGACGAGGCGCTCGCCGCGATCGACTCGCGAGCCGCCGCCGCCAACCTGCCCGATGAGCGCAACGGAGTCATCCGCCGGGTCCTGCCGCGCATCGGCCGGCTCGACAGCGTCGCGGTCGCGACGGCGGAGCGGCGCGGACGGCCGATCGACCGTACGGGGTTCGAGCCGGGTGGCGCGTGGATCGACTTCCGCGGCGGCCCCGGGACCGTCCCCACCGTGTCGTTCTCCCGGCTGCTCGCCGGGAAGGTCGATCCGGACGTCCTGCGGGGGCGGATCGTGGTGATCGGCGCCACGTCGGCGACGATCCAGGACGTCCACGCGACGTCGACGACCGGCAGCGGCTCCCCCATGGCGGGACCCGAGATCCAGGCCAACGCGATCTGGACCGTCCTGCACGACTTCCCGCTGCGCTCCGCTCCGCCGTGGGTCGACCTGCTGGCGGTGGTGCTGCTCGGGATCGTCGTGCCGCTCGCCGCGGCCCGGTTCAGCGTGCTCACTGCGATGGTCCTGCTCCCCGTCGTCGCGCTGCTCTTCGCCGGCGTCGCGCAGCTGGCGTTCGCCGCCGGCGTCGTGCTGACGGTGGCGCCCGCCCTGCTGGCGCTCGGGGTCGGCGCACTGTGCACCGTGGTCGCCAGCCACCTCGGCGAGAGCCGCGAGCGGCGGCGCATCGCCCAGATGAACGAGCTGCTCGACGCCGAGGTGCAGCGACGCACGCACGAGCTCTTCGAGACCCAGCTCGAGATCGTCGAGCGCCTGGGCCAGGCCGTGGAGTCGCGCGACGGCGAGACGGGCGCGCACATCGAGCGGATGAGCGCGCTCTGCCACCGGCTCGCGGTCGCCACCGGGATGCCCCCCGAGGAGGCCGAGGAGCTGCGGCGGGCGAGCGTGATGCACGACGTCGGCAAGATCGGCGTGCCGGACGCCATTCTCCACAAGCCCGGCCGGCTCGACGACGAGGAGCGGGCGACGATGCAGACCCACGCCACCGTCGGCGGCGACATCCTCGCGGGCTCGAAGGTTCCGCTGATCCGGACCGCTGAGGCCATCGCCCGCACCCACCACGAGAAGTGGGACGGCACGGGCTACCCGACCGGCCTGGCCGGCGAGGCGATCCCGCTCGCAGGACGCATCGCGGCCCTGTGCGACGTCTTCGACGCGCTGACCTCCGAGCGACCCTACAAGCGCGCGTGGTCGGTCGAGGAGGCCCTGGCGGAGATCGCCGCCCAGCGCGGCCGCCACTTCGACCCGGCGCTCACCGACCTCTTCCTGGCCATGGACCACGGCGCCGCCGCCCCCGCGCCGTTCCCGCCGTTCGAGGCCGTCATCGGCGAGGTGGCCTCGGCGGGTGACCCGCCGGCCGGTCGCGTGGAGCGTCGGGCACTTCACGCTCGAGCCCGCTGAGCTCCTCGGCCTGCGGCCGGGGCGTACGATGGACGGCATGCCCGAGGACCTCCTCGTCTGCCACCTCGGCCGGGTCGAGTACCGCGCCGCGGTCGAGCTCCAGCAGGCGCTGCGCGCGCGGGTGCAGTCGGGGGAGCTCGGCGACCTGCTGCTGCTGCTCGAGCACCCGCCCGTCTACACGCGTGGGCGGCGCTCGGACCAGGCGGAGCTGCCGATGGGCGAGGCGTGGTACCGCTCGCAGGGCATCGACGTCGTGCAGACGGACCGCGGCGGCAAGCTGACCTACCACGGCCCGGGCCAGCTCGTGGGCTACCCGATCATGCGGATCACCGACGTGATCGCCTACCTGCGCACGATGGAGGGCGCGATCGCCGCCGCGCTCGCCGAGGAGGGCGTCGTCGCGGGCCCGCGCGAGGGGCTCACCGGCGTCTGGGTCGAGGACCGCAAGATCGGCTCGATCGGCGTCCACGTCTCCCGCGGCGTCACCACGCACGGCTTCGCGATCAACGTCGACAACGACCTGCAGCCGTTCGAGTGGGTCGTCCCCTGCGGCCTCTCCGGGGTGCAGATGACGTCGCTCGCGAAGGAGACGGGCCGCCGCGACGCCCGCACGCTCTCCTGCTTCGCCCGCCGCATGGCGCTCGCCTTCGCGCAGGCCCACGGCCGCCGCCAGCGGCTCGTCACCCGGCAGCGGCTGGGGATCGCGCCGCCCGCCGGCGTCCCGCAGCCCGCGTGAGCCTGGCCACC
>JALYMV010000049.1 GCA_030773575.1 Actinomycetota bacterium | reverse complement strand
GGCTCGGCGGCCGCGCCGCCGGCCGAGCCCGAAGAGGAGGGCGCCGGCGCCGGCGCCGCGATGCGGGCGGTCACCCAGTCGTGGAGCTTGGAGTCGCCGACGCGGCCGTACACCCCGTACTGCGTCGGGAAGCCGCAGCCCGTGCCGAAGGACACCGTGCCGACCTGGATGAAGGCGCCGGCCGCATCGGTGACCATGAGCGGGCCGCCCGAGTCGCCGTTGCAGGAGTCCGCGCCGCCGAGGTCGTTGCCGGCGCAGACCATCGAGGTCTCGTCGATTCCGACCGTGGTGTCGCACTGCTGGTCGGAGACCATCGGCACCTGCACCTCGTGGAGGTCGTCCGTCGTGTTGACGCCGCCGATGCCGGGGAAGAACGTGCCGCCGTGGCCGATGACCGTCGCCGGCTTGCGCGGCGCCCAGCGGTCGCGCTCGGTGGCCGGGTCGGCCAGGCGGATGGTCGGCGCGGTCGACGGTCGGCTCAGCCGCACCAGCGCGACGTCGTTCTCGAAGGTCGACGAGTCGAAGTCCTCGTGGCGGATGACCTCCGCGGCGGGGATGTCCTCGCCCTTCGAGGTGTCGGAGAGGCGGTCGCGCCCGATGACGAACGACAGCCGGCTCGCCTTCGTGACCGAGTCGTCGTCCTCGGTGACGCAGTGGGCGGCGGTGAGGACGGTGTCGGGCGCGACGAGGCTCGCGCCGCAGGAGAAGCGGTCGTCGACCTCGAGCACGGCGAAGAACGGGTACTTGCCCGGCGGCGCCGGCTTGCCGCCGACGATCGCCTGGGCGGACGGGCATAACACGGCGAGCGGCGCCAGGGCGGCGGCGAGCGCGAGGAGGCGGCGAGCCATCGGCTGCCTCTTCCCGCCGCCCCTGCGCTCCAATCCCGCTCGTCCGTCAGCGAACGACGCCGCAGGCGATGCGAGGACCGGCGTCGCCCGTGTCGCGGGTCTCCTGGTCGGTCTGGGGGACGTAGCGCGACGGGACGTTGCCGAAGTTGTCGGGCTTCTCGTGCACCATGAACGCTGCTCCGTCGCCGCTGCGCAGGCCGGAGATCCCGAACCGGTCCGTCTCGGCGACGAGCCGCGCGGTGCCGTCGTCGGTCACGAGCAGCGACGGGAGGTCGCCGAGGTGGGCCCCGTGCCCCTGGTCGCCCTCCTTGAGGTGGCCCATGGCCGACTTGAAGTCGGGCGCCCGGCAGGCGCCGACGGCGTGGACGTGGAACCCGTGGAAGCCCGGCGGCAGGTCGCGGGCGCGGACGGAGATCGTCACGGTCTCGCCGCGCTGACGCAGCTCGACCCGGCCGACGCGGTCGCCGTCGGCGTCCCGCAGGATCGCGGCCGCCTTGCGGGACTTGTCGCGCTTCTTCTGCGGGGCGGCGACCGCCACGGCGCCGGCTCCGGCGACGAGCAGGGCGACGACGAGCGCCGCGACTCTGACTGGGTGCATGGGGATCCTCCCGTTCGATGTTGTCGGCGGGATGCCTACCCGCGAGCGGACCCGATCAGGCCCGGGCCGCCTCGCCCAGGAGGGCGCGGGCGATCACGAGCCGCTGGATCTCCGAGGTGCCCTCGTAGATCTCGGTGACCTTCGCGTCGCGGTAGTAACGCTCGGCGGGGAACTCCTTCGTGTAGCCGTAGCCGCCGAGGACCTGGATCGCCTCGCCAGTCTGGCGGCGCGCGACGCCCGAGGCGAACAGCTTGGCCTGGGCGCCCTCGACCGTGTGCGGCTTGCCGGCCGCCTTGAGCCGCGCCGCGCGCCAGGTCAGCGCGCGCGCGGCCTCGATCTCCGTCTGCATGTCGGCGAGCTTCTGCTGGATGGCCTGGAAGCGCCCGATCGGCCCGCCGAAGGCGACCCGCTCCTTCGCGTAGGCGGTGGCCACGTCGAGCGCCGCCTGGGCGATGCCGGTCGCCTGCGCGGCGATCCCGATGCGCCCGCCGTCGAGGGTGGAGAGGGCGATCCGCATGCCCGCGCCGGGCGGGCCGAGCCGCTCGGCAGGGGTGTCGGTGAACGCGAGGTCGGCGGTCGAGGAGGAGTTCTGGCCGAGCTTCTCCTCCTCGCGGGTGACCTCGAAGCCGGGCGCGTCGCCCCGGACCAGGTAGCCCGAGATCCGCTCCCCGTCGCGGGCGAAGACGTTGAAGGTGTGGGCGTAGGAGCCGTTGGTGATCCACTGCTTGGTGCCGGTGAGGCGGATGCCGTCGCCGTCCTCGGCCGCGCGCGAGCGCATGGCGCTCGCGTCGGAGCCCGAGCCGGCCTCGGTGAGCGCGAAGGCCGCCATCTCCTCCCCGCGGGCCAGCGGCGGGACGTAGCGCTCGATCTGCTCCGGGGTGCCGTGGTTGAGGATCGGCATCGTCCCGGCGCCGATGTGGACGGCGAGCGTGGTCCCCACTCCGGCATCGCCGCGCGAGAGCTCCTCGAGCACGAGCACGTAGGAGAGGAAGTCGGCGCCCGCGCCCCCGTGCTCCTCGGGGATGTTGACGCCCATCAGGCCGAGCCCGGCCAGGCGCTTGAAGACCTCGACGGGGAAGCGGTGCTCGCGGTCCCACTCGGGGGCGGCGGGGGCGATCACCTCGTCGGCGAAGCGCCGCGCGAGCGCGCGGATCTCCTGCTGCTCGTCGGTGAGGTCGTGCTCGCTCACGCGCGACCCCGCCTTGGGGAGCGCGGATGGGAGAGCGCGCCGCCGATCGCGGCGGCCATGGCGGCGGCGCCGGCGACCTTCACCCGGCGGCCGAGGCGCTCGAAGCGCAGGACCTCCCAGCCCTCCTCCCGCGCCACCCGGCCGAGCTCCTTGTCCGGGTTGACCGCCACGGGATGACCCACCGCGCGCAGCATAGGCAGGTCGGACTCCGAGTCGGAGTACGCCCACGAGGCGGCGAGCTCGAGGTCCTCGCGTCCCGCGAGCTCGCGGATCGCCTGGGCCTTGCCCTCGCGGTAGGTGAACGGGCCGCCGGGCCGGCCCGTGTAGTGGCCGTCGATCACCTCGGAGACCGAGCCGACCGCCCCGTCGAAGGTGAGCACGATCGCCATCAGCTCGGCCATCTCCTGCGAGGCCGCCGTGCAGATGAAGATCGGGCGCCCCGCGTCCTGATGCTCGTAGGCGATCTCGAGCATCTGGGGATAGAGCCGGGGCAGCACGCCCGCCAGCACCTCGGGCGCCAGGCGCTGCAGGTCGCGGACCCGGACGCCGTCGAGCATCTGCGCGATCCGCTCGCGCAGCTGGTCGGTCGAGGCGTCCGTCGAGCCGTAGAGGCGGAACAGCAGGTTGAGGACGGCGTCGCGGGCCAGCGCGCGCCGCGACATCAGCCCGGACCGGTAGGCGGCGCGGGCGAACTGAAAGGCGCTCGAGCCCGCCATCAGCGTGCGGTCGAGGTCGAAGAAGGCGGCGCCCCGCTCCCCCTCGCGCCGCAGCGCGCCGCCGCCCGGAGGCGGCGGCAGGATGTGCGGGCGCTCCGTCACACCTTCAGGATCAGCGCGTCGCCCTGCCCGCCGCCCGAGCAGATCGCCGCACACCCGTAGCCGCCGCCGCGGCGGCGCAGCTCGTGGACGAGGGTGCCGATGATGCGGGCGCCCGAGGCGCCGATCGGGTGGCCGATCGCCACCGCGCCGCCGTTGACGTTGACGCGCTCCTCGTCGAGGTCGAGCATCCGGATCGTGTTGAGCGTGACGGAGGCGAACGCCTCGTTGACCTCCCACAGGTCGATGTCGCCGGGCTGCAGGCCGGCCTTGTCGAGCGCCTTGACGGCGGCCTTGGCGGGCGTGCGCGCCAGGTAGGCGAAGTCGTCGGAGATCTGCGCATGGGCGACGATCGTCGCGAGGACCTCCTTGCCGTTGGCCGACGCCCAGTCCTCGGAGGCCAGCACGAGCGCGCCGGCGCCGTCGTTGACGCCCGGCGAGTTGCCCGCGGTGTGCGAGCCCTCCTTGCCGGTCAGGCCGGGGAGCTTGGCGAGGCGCTCGAGCGAGGTGTCGCGGCGCGGGGACTCGTCGACCTCGACCACCGTGTCGCCCTTGCGGCCCTTGACGGTCACCGGGACGATCTCCTCGGGCAGGCGGCCGTCGTCGGTCGCCTCGATCGTGCGCTCGTGGGAGCGCAGCGCCCAGCGGTCCATGTCGGCGCGCGTCATCTCGAGCTCGTCGCCGACCTCGGTGGCCTCGTCGAACATCTGGCGGCCGGAGAACGGGTTGGTCAGGCCGTCGTGGACCATCGCGTCGAGCGCCTTGACGTCGCCCATGCGGAAGCCGAAGCGGGCGTTGGGCAGCAG
>JALYMV010000048.1 GCA_030773575.1 Actinomycetota bacterium | reverse complement strand
GACCTCGCGCGCCGCCGACGCGAGCTCGCGCAGGAAGCCGCGCCGGCTCGAGCCGCCCTCGCTCACCGCCGGACGATCCGGATGGTCTCGCCCCGCACCGCCACCTCGTGGCCGGCCTCGCGCGCCGAGGCCGGCACGTTCTCGAGCGCCTCGCCGGGCGGGCAGCGGATGTCGAGCACGTCGCCGGGCGCCAGCCGCTCGAGCGCGACCTTGGTCTTGACCCACGTGAGTGGGCAGGTCAGGCCGGTGAGGTCGAGCGACGCGGCCGCCATCCGGCGTTACGGTAGCGCCCGTCATGGGGGGCGCCCGGTACCTGATCCTCCACGGCTGGCAGGGCTCCTCGCCCGAGCACTGGCAGTCCTGGCTCGCGCGGCGCCTCGGCCCCGAGGCGGCCTATCCGGCACTGCCGGACCCCGACCGCCCGCGGCTCGCACCGTGGATGGCGAGGCTGCACGCCGAGCTGCGCGCCCTCACTGAGGACCCCGTCGTCCTCTGCCATTCCCTGGGCTGCGTGCTCTGGCTCCACCACGTGGCGGCGGGGCACGACGGCTTCCCGCGCCCGGCCCGGGTCCTGCTCGTGGCGCCGCCGGGCGGCGTGCGGATCCCCGAGCTCGCGGAGTTCCTCCCCGCCCCGCTCGACGCCGGAGCGGTCGCCGCGGCGGCCGGCGAGACGCGGCTGGTCTGCTCCGACGACGACCCGTACTGCCCGGGCGGTGCGGCGCGCCGCTACGGCGAGCCGCTGGGCGTCACCTCCGAGGTGATCGAGGGCGGCGCTCACCTCAACACGGACGCGGGCTACGGCCCGTGGCCCGCGGTCGAGGCGTGGGCGCGCGGCGAGCGTCCCTCCATCCTCTAGCGCGACGCCGCGGCCGAGGCCTCGAGCTCGGGCGCGAAGAACGGCGTGGAGACGTAGCGCTCACCGGAGTCGGGCAGCACGGTGGCGATCCGCCAGCCCTCGGCCTCGGGGCGGCTGGCGACCTGCATCGCGCCGCTGATCGCCGCGCCGCAGGAGAGCCCGACCAGCACGCCCTCGCGGCTCGCGGCCAGGCGGGCCGTCTCGATCGCGTCCTCGTCGTCGACCGCGATCACCTCGTCGATGAGGCTGCGGTCGAGCACGGCCGGGACGAAGCCCGCGCCGATCCCCTGGATCTTGTGGGGGCCCGGGCGGCCGCCGCTGAGCACGGGCGAGCTCGCCGGCTCGACTGCGACGATCCGCAGGCCGGGGTTGCGCTCGCGCAGGTAGCGCCCCGCGCCGGTGATGGTGCCGCCCGTCCCGACGCCGCAGACCAGGCAGTCGACCTTCCCGTCGAGCGCCTCCCACAGCTCGGGGCCCGTGGCGGCGTAGTGGGCCGCCGGGTTGGCCGGGTTCTCGAACTGGCGGGCCATCCAGAAGCCGTCCTCCTCGGCGAGCGCGCGCGCCGCGGCGACCGCCTCGTTCATCCCGCCCATCGACTCGGTGATCTGGAAGCGGGCGCCGTAGAGGCGCAGCAGGCCCTCGCGCTCGCGGCTCATGCCCTGCGGCAGCGTGAGCATGAGGTCGTAGCCCTTGGCCGCGCAGACGAAGGCGAGCGCGATGCCGGTGTTGCCGCTCGTGGCCTCGACGATCGTCGTGCGCCCCGGCTCGATCTCCCCCGCCTGCTCGGCGGCCTCGATCATCGCGACGCCGATGCGGTCCTTGACCGAGCCGCCCGGATTGAACATCTCGAGCTTGGCGAAGACGTCGGCCCGCGCGTCCTTTCCTACCAGGCGCGTGAGCTGGACCATCGGTGTCCGGCCGACATGCTCGGCAATGTTGATCGGGATACGCGGCATTGCCGCCTGAGTCTAGTTCGGCGGGCGCGCTGCACGCGTTCAGACGTGGCGCGTCGGCGCTCTCCGCTACGGTGCTGGTCGCGGCGGCGGGGTGGGGCACGCCGACGTGGGGTCGAACTGTTTCCGCCCGTCCGCCGTCCATACGTCCGTGGGCTACCCGTCCGGATCTTCGGGCGCGTGCTCCGGAGAGAGCCGGCTCACATCCTCGAGGGTGACCTTGGCCGGCGGCTCGGGCTGCTGGTCGTCGCCGCCGGTCGCGGGCTCCTCCGGCTCCTGGTTCTCGTCTTGTTGTTCCATCCCGGGCGTCTTCCCGAGGTGGCGCGGAGCCATGCCCGAACCACCTTCCGCTTCTAGGCGCGACGCACTAGTCCTGCTCGGAGCGGGCGTGGAGCAGGCGCTCGAGCGCGGCGGCGTGGACGCGCTCGAGCTCCCGCATCTCGGCGGGATCGCTCGGCCGCGGCCCGTACATCTTCGCCTTGTAGAGGTCGCGCCGCCGGCGGGCGTGGAGCTCCTCGGCCTCGAGCTCTGCCACACGGCGCGCGTCCATCAGCCGCGCATCCGGCCGGCGGTCGGCTTCTCGTCCGGCCAGTGCCCGTTGGCCCGGTAGTACTCGCGCGCGGCCTCCTCCACGTCGCGCTCGCGATCCCCCTGCGCTCCCATCGTGAAGACGGTGGTGAGGAAGAGCAGCGACAGCGCCGCGCCGACGCACATCGCGAAGCCGTCGTAGCGCCGCGAGCCCTCGTCGAGGATCAGGATCGCGAAGCCGGCGAGCGTGAGGACGGCTGGCAGGCCGAAGCGCAGCAGCAGCAGCCCGCTGTTGCGAGGCTGCTTGGCCGGCGTGTCGGCGGGCATGGCGCCCACTGTACGCGACGACTAGATTCGCGCCATGAACGCCACCGAAGCCCCCACCATCGTCAACGGAGTCGACTTCGTGTCCGTGCCGACCCGCGACCTCGAGACCGCTGTCGCGTTCTATGGCACGACACTCGGGCTCGCCTGCTCGATGCACAAGCCCGAGCGCAACTTCGCCGAGTTCGAGACGGGCACCGTCACGCTGAGCGTGGTCGACCCTGAGCGGATGGGGATCGGCTCCTTCGACCCGAACACGAACCACCTCGCGTTGCATGTCGAGGACATCGGTGCCGCCCGGGCGACGCTCGAGGAGCGTGGCGTCACCTTCGCCGGCGACATCTTCGACACGGGCGTCTGCCACATGGCGTTCTTCTCCGACCCCGACGGCAACGCGCTGATGCTGCATCACCGGTACGCGCCGCGGCTGGCGGAGGCCTGAGCCTTGGGCGAGCTGCCCGCTGAGCTGTCCGAGCGGCTGCGCCCTGAGCTGATCCGTCGATGGGCGGGCGGCGTAGAAGAGCCGACGGACAAGCGCTTCGAGCTCTTCCCCGACTCGAGATCGCGTCGGCCCGTCTCGCCGGCATCGAGAGCCACGACCCGCTCGCCCAGCGCTCCAGCGCTGCCGACGGAGGCTCTCCACACGGACCCGGGAATCCCGCCGACCCCCCTCCTCCCCGGCGGGGTTCCCGGCTCTCCGGCGCACGATCAGATGTAGGGCGCCGACCGGGTGGGCTCCTCGTGGCGATCCGCGATGCTGTCGCTGTCACCGGCTGGCGAGACGGCGCTCGGCGAGGCGACCCCTCCGGCGATGAGCTCCGCGAAGCGCTGCATGACGGGGAGGACCTCGGGGCCCAGCGCGACCGGCACGCTGCTTGCCCCGCACAGAGTTCCCTCGATGGCTCCGTCGCTGCCGAGGACCGGCACGCTGATGTAGGTCTGCAAGCCGAGATCGGCGGCGGCCCGGCTGTCAGGGAAGGTGGCGGGTACGTCGTCGGTGTAGGTGACGCCCTGCTCGAGCGCACGGCGGCAGACGGTGTCCGACCAGTCGACCCTCAGCCCTTCCGCGATGTCGATCGTGCCGGTGTTGCGAGAGTGGGTGATCTGCTGCAGGGCGGCCGACCAGTCGATGCGCGTCAGGTACGTCGTCTCCAGGCCGGTGAGACGCTGGAGCTCCGCGAGGAGGTTGCGGGTGAGACGCTCGTGCGTGTTCGGGGTGAACCCGGCGTCCGCGTCCGGTATGACGCCGGTCGCCGGCTCGACCGGCGCGAGCACAGCGTCCGAGCGGATGAGCCGCTCGACGTCGTCGGCCGCGACCGGCTTGCTGAACAGGTAGCCCTGCGCGGATGGACAACCGAGGTTGCGCAGGGCGCGCAAGTGCTCGTCGGTCTCGACCCCCTCCGCGATGACCTCCAGGCCAAGGCTCTGGCCCATGGCGATCATCGCGTCAGCGAGCGACCCTCGCTCGGTGCCCAGGGCAAGAGGGGCGATGAAGGATCGGTCGATCTTCAGGCGGTCCACCGGGAAGCTCTGCAGGCGGCTGAGCGCGGAGTACCCCATGCCGAAGTCGTCGATGGCCACGCGGACCCCGAGGCCACGGGTGCGGACGATGGCTTCGACGGCGTTCGCCTCGTGGTCGACGGCAACGGTTTCGGTGATTTCGATTTCGAGGCGCCGGGCATCGATGCCGACGTCACGCACGACCGTCTCTACCGTGCTGGCGAGGTCGCCGGTCACCAGCCGGCGCGCCGAGACGTTGACCGCAACCTCGAGAGGCGGAAGGCCCGCGTCATCCCACGCGCGTGCCTGCCGGCAGGCCTCGCGCAACACCCAGTCGTCGATCTCAACGATCATTCCGGTGCTCTCGGCGACGGGGATGAAACGGTCCGGCGTCAGCACATCGAGTCGCGGATGCTGCCAGCGCACGAGCGCCTCGACGCCGATGACGCGGCCGGTGCGCAGGTCGACCTGCGGCTGGTACACGAGACGCATCTCTCCGCGAAGGACGGCTGACCGCAGATCGCGCACGAGCTCTGTCCGGGCGACGACCGCTTCACGCATGTCGTCCTCGAAGAACTCGTAGCGCGCCTTGCCGGCGCGCTTGGCGGCATACATCGCCGTGTCGGCGTCGCGCAGAAGCTCCGTCGCCCCGCGTGTCAAGGCGACGTCGCCGACGGCGATGCCCACGCTGACGTCCAACCTGACGTCCTCGCCGTGCACGTTCAGCGGCGCGGCGATCTCGGCGATGATCCGGTCGGCCACCGTTGCGGCGTCGGCTGTCCCCTGAAGGGCCTCGAGCACCACGACGAACTCATCGCCGCCGAGCCGGCCGATGGTGTCGTTCGGGCGCTGGGCGGCCGGGCCGGCGCCACCCCGGGCGACAGTGTCCTCCCCGCGCACCGCGTCGTGCAGCCGCTCGCCAACCACGACAAGCACCGCGTCGCCGACCTCGTGCCCGTGGACATCGTTGATCCCCTTGAACTCGTCGAGGTCGAGGAACAACACGGCGACGAAGCCGCCATGGCGCTGCTGGCGGAAGAGTGCCTGCTGGAGGCGATCGAAGAGCAGCTCGCGGTTCGCAAGCCCGGTCAGCGAGTCGGTGATCGCCGCCCGCTCGACCGACGACAGCAGCTGCGCGTTGTCAATCAGGCTCACGATCAGCCGCACGACGACGAACCCCAGCGCTACCGCGGCGAGCAGACCGGCCGAATCCGCCGGCGCGGCAAGCACGATCGGCAAGCAGACCGCGGCGGCGAGCGCCGGCACGCCGACCTCCGCCCACGACGACGCCGACAGCGGCACTCCGCGGACCCGCTGCAACGGCGCAGCGGCGAGCAGCAGCAGACCCGCCGGCCATGCCGCCGCCGGCACCAGACCCGGTGCAGCGGCACCGCCGTCCACCTGCGCTATCCAGACGCCGTCGCCGACCGCCAGCACCGCGGCCCCGAGTGCGAGGAACACGAGGCTCGACCCATCGCGCCACCCGCTCAACGCGTAGGCCGCCAACAGGAACCCCAGGAAGAGCAGGTCGCCGAGGAAGAAGAAGAGCTGCCCGACAGCAGCGGCGTCGCGGAAGCCGTCGACCTGAGGAGCGACTGCCATGGCACCCAGTGCCGCGAAGACCAGTGCGCCTAGGACGCAGTCGAGCCAGCGCACGCCCGAGAAGCCGATGACAAAGCGCCGGACGAACGCCACCAACGCCGCGCACAGCAGCGGATAACACGCGAAGAGCCCGAAGTCGACGATCGAGGGAAAGCGATCGGCGGCGTTTGCGATCAGGGAGTAGTAGACCGCGTTGGCGCTGTAGGCGCTGACCCCGAGGGCCAGCAGCGTCCACGCCGGCCTCGCGTTCGCTGCGCCATAGGCAGCAAGAGAAGCCGACATCGCCGCCGCAACCAGCGCCACCACCTCGCAGACCTTCGCGAGATCCCCCGCCGAGCCGACCGCGGTCAGCGTCGTCGCCGCCAGCCACGCGACCACCCCAAGCCCCAACATGGCGACCGCAGCCCGGCGACCAGGCAGAGGCCGTACTGGAAGAGCATGCGTCGGAAAGGACTTGGCGATCTTGAGCTCAGACGGCGGGGCGGCCACGGCAATGCCTCCGGAGGACTTAGCGAATGGCATCCGTCCGCGCCCAGGCCGTTCCGGCCGATGCGTCTCGTCTGCGATGAAGACGGGCCGTCGGACGCGGTTCATCGCGCCCTCGGCTTCCTTATCAGACGAATCGGCTGCGCGTTCGGATCACTTGAGGCCGCGGCGTGGCGCCCCACCACTCCGCTCGAGCGCGTCCACGTCAGCAGACACCGCGCGCCGATGGCTGCGCTTGCCTCCGGTCGAACGATCACGGCTGGTCACTGCGCGCGCTGAGTCGAGTGAGCGTGCTCTCCGATCACACTGCTGGCGCACCCTTGGTCAAGGCGGTCGACCCTGGCAGTTGATCGCTTCATCCTCGGCCCTCGAGGCGCAAGCGCAGGCGTCCAAGGTGCTCGGCAGGCGACACGAGCGGCGAAGCATCGCAGCGGCTGGGGACGGCGTCGCCGGGAAAGGGTGTCCCCTGGGGCCACCCTTTGCGGGCGAAGCGGACCGGTGGTTCTACGCGTGTCGGAGTGGGCAAGGGACCGGGGCGGCCCTATTAGGCCCCGGTCGCCTCCCCGGCAGGGATAGCCGGAATCCGCGACGCACCTGCGCACCTGAGCACCTGATGATTCCCACCGCCGGCTAGCACACGAACGGGAGCCTGCGAGCACGAGGGACTGGCGTGGCCTAGTCGTTGTCCCGTTCGTCGTCGTCGGGCCTGGCGTCGAGGGCGGCCACGTGCCTCGGCGGCCATGGAGTACAGAGAGCGTGGATCACGGTCCCGGATCTCCCTGTCGCCGCGGAGGCGAGGTGGGAGCCGTTCATCAGCTGCTCGAGCGCGACCTCGAGGACTACGGGCCGATCATCAGCTGGTACGACGACACGGCTCGCATCGTCGTCTCGACGGACGCCGATGATGAGGCCACCGCTGCCGCCGAGCTCTACGCGGCGGTCGCGGCCGGCATGCGCGCCGCGGGCGTGCCCCGCTACCCGACGGCCGTCGCGATCGAGAGGCCGCGAAGAGGCGACGACGCCCAGGGGCGGCGCGCGCATCCGGGCCGCTCCGGACGCGCTTCAAACGTGAGTGGAAGCGTGGGGGGTGGTGGAGCTTCGGCGCGCCCGATAGGTTGGGTCCGTGGCCGAGGCGTCTACAGACTGGTCGATGAGGGCCGCCGTATCGAACGCGCTGGTGGGGCTTCACAAACAGCAGTTCGGTCGCGGTCCGACGAAGGCGCGCACGGACTTCGCTGGCCCGGACGTGCTCGTGACGGTCCTACAGAACGCATTGCTTCCCGCCGAGAAGGCGCTGGCGGAGATGGGCGAGCACATCCGGGTCATGGAGGCACGCGCGTTCTTTGAGGAAGCGACGCGGGATCAGTTCATTCGCACCATCGAGGAGATCGTGCGGCGCAAGATCTACTCGTTCCACAGCACCTGCGACCCGCGCACCGGCATCGTCATCGAGATCGCGGTCTTTGAGCCACCCGACTCAGATGGCGGCGCAGACGGAAACGGAGCGGGTTCAACCCAAAGCCAGGCAGCGCCGGAGGAGACCGGTTAGCTCTCGCATTGAGGCAACAGCGGCGTCGCGTCGGTGACGCTGGCGCTATGGCTTGGGGAGGATGCACTGGTCACCTCCAGCGACTCGCCTTCCCTCAGCGTTGGGGAAAGCGCCGTGTGGACCGCGTGCAGCATCTCGCTGAGGTCGCTCGCCGGCACGACGACACCTACGTCGGTCTCCGTGTCCGAGAGCCCGTCATGCGGATGCGCCTCCATGCCTGCGGCTTTTGCGGCGGCGGCCATCCCCGGCGTCCAGCGCTGAAGCCGCCACAGGGTCTCGGACGTCTCCGGGGTCGTCATCGTGGCCAAAGCGTAGGTGGGACGCCCGCACGACGTCGACCGATGCCGCCGCGACCACGAACCTCGAGCGCTACCTGACGTGCCCGACACCGCGTGACTCGCCAGGGGAAGTTTGGGGGAAGTTGATACCCCTCCCCCAGCGGTTCTGAGCGGTTCTGAGCGGTACGGGTTTGGCTCTAGAGCCGCCTTTTCGGCTCTAGCCCGTACCGCTCCTCAGATGTAGTACGTCTGGTCTCGGGGTTTTCGGCGACACTCGGCATCAGCGGGCGTCACGAGGAAACTCATCATTTGCAGGTGTTCTTCTGAACCAGCTGTCGTCGAGTGATCTCCGATGACGCCAGGGGTCGCGTGCATCCAAGGACGCCTGAAGGACGTGGATGTTCCCGTTTTGTTCTCGCGCTCGTGCCGGCTACGTCCTCAGCGACGCTTGGACCCATGGGCGCCTCAGCCAGCTCGGTCACCGGCTGGTGGCAAGCATCACCGACACGGTGCCCCGCCGCGCGGTGTGCGTGCTCGCCTTCGCCCGCGCCGTCTTGGTGACGAGCGCCGGATCCTGCGTCGACGGCGCGATGTCGATGGCGAGCTCGATGCCGAGCTTCTCGACTACGCGGACGAGGGTGTCCCACGTTGGGTTCTTCTCCCCGAGCTCCCAGCGAGCGACCTGGGGCTGCTTGACGTCCAGCAGCTTCGCGAGCCCGGCTTGGCTGAGGTCGTGGTCCGCGCGGTAACGGATCAGCTCGATTGCAAACGCGCGCGCGAGCGCCGACTTCTCCCACTCCTCGCGGAAGGAGGGGTCGCGGGCGGCCACGTCGGCGACTATCTCGTCGTGCGTCTTGAGGTCGGAGAGCTTGGGCATCGCACACGACGATAACACCCGAGTTATCGGCATGGCAACCGGCTCCCTCAGCGGGGATAGGCCGCGGCCCGAGCTTGGGCGTCGGCTACCGCGCGGTCGTACGTCGCCTTGTGTGCGATCGCGAGGATCACCCAGTACCCGCCGAAGCGCCGGTAGATCGGGCGAAACGCGCTGTTACCGGCACGCGGTCTCAGCTCGCGGAGTCCCTCGCCTGTCTCCCCCTCGACGCTGCTCGAGTGCGGGTAGCCCAGCCTCAGCCCCAACGCCGCCAGCTTGTCGACGACGTTCATGATCGCCTTGACTTCGCCGGCGTCCTTGATGTTCGCCAGCTCGGCGGCCGCCGCCGGGTCAAAGACGGCCAGGACCGAGTCGGAACCCGAGCTTCCTGCGCGAGGTTGTGGCATGCCGACGGCTCAGAAGCGCTCGGGCATTCTTGGCTCCGGCACTGTGGGTGCGCCCAGGCGACTGGCGACCGCGGCGCCGAACGCCTGGTCGAGGATCGCCTCGACCTTCTCGAACGTCTCCCGCATCACGTGCAGGTAGAGCCCG
This sequence comes from Actinomycetota bacterium, assembly GCA_030773575.1. Taxonomy (GTDB): domain Bacteria; phylum Actinomycetota; class Thermoleophilia; order Solirubrobacterales; family Solirubrobacteraceae; genus JACCYI01. Next base: position 6,214 of record JALYMV010000048.1, on the reverse strand, counting down.
GTGGTCCCGGCGATCTTGTGGCCCATGAGCAGCTCGATCTCGTGCTGCTTGATCCCGCCGGCGCCGAGTAGCGATGCGTAGGTGTGGCGCAGCGCGTGCCACATAAAGCCCGGCCGCCGGATCCCGGCCGCCTCGTAGGCGTCCGTGAGGAACGACTGAGGGCTTCGTCTCGGACCACGGGTGGCCGGTCGAGTCCGGCGCGGTGAAGACAATGCCCGCCGCCTGGCGCTGGCGGCCGAGCAGCGTGGCGAGCCCGGAGTAGAGCGGGAGCAGGCGGTTGCTCTTGAACTTGCAGTCGCGGATCTCCCAACCGGAGCGCGGGCGGCCGCGCAGCCACTGGAGCTGGCCGCTGAGGTCGAGCGTGCGCGACCCCCAGTCGATCCACTCCCAGTGCAGGCCGAGCAGCTCGTTGCGCCGGAGGCCGTGCGTCATGACCGCGAGCGGCATCGCGACGAACTCGTCGGGCGTCACGGCAAGCAGCGCGAGCGCCTCGTTGAGCTCGAGGTGCTTCGGCGGGCGGCGGCGGATCGTGAGGTCAACGCCGACACGCCGGCTGCCGTGGCGGCCGCGGCGCGGTGACCGCAACGGGTTCGCCGGGATCAGTCCGTCGGCGACGGCGTCGGTGAGCATGCCCGACAGGCAGGTGAGCGAGTTCTTCGCGGTGCTCTCGGCCGCGCCGCCCTCGAGGCGGTCGGCGATGTACGCGTTGACTGCCGCGACGTCGATCGCGCCGAGGGGCAGGTGCCCGAACCGCGGCGCGAGCCAGCGGCGCCATTCGCCCTCGTACTGGTTGAAGGTGAGCGGCGAGACCTGGCCGAGCTTGACGGCGGCGTGGAGCTGCGCGAACCAGCCGGTCGCGTAGTCGTTGAGCGTCAGCAGCCGGTTCGGGCGGGGCGGACGGCCGGCGAGCAACTGGTCGCGCATCTCGACGACGTCGCGCTGGTAGTCCGTGAGGTCCTCAGCGCGCCAGCCCTTCGGCAAGTAGCCGACCTTGCGCGTGATGCCGAAGCTCTGAAAGCGGATCTCGACGGCCGGCGAGCAGCGGCAGACGCGGGAGTCGCGCGTCTTGCCGCTCGCGTTCGCGGGGCAGCCGTTCCGGTGGCGTACGCGGAGGTCGCCGCGCATCAGAAGCGCTCCGGGTCGGCGGGCAGCTGGCGGCGCCGACGGCTGGACTTCGCGGTGGTGATCTGGCGCTCGTAGCGCTCGGCTTCAGCCCTCGTCGCGAACGCCCGCGATCGGTTCATGCCGGTGGGGTCGCGGTAGCGCACCACGAACCGCTCGCCCGACTTGCGCGTGACGCGATGGATCGACACGGCGATCGAGACTACGCCGCGATCCGCACGGAACGACGGCATCGCCGTCAGAATCGCATCGAGATCTGTGCGGCGGCTGCCCGTTCCGTGCGGCGCTTCGGCTCGCGCCGCGGCGCCGGCTCGGACGAGCGTCCCGTCGCGATCATCGCGTCCACGTCGGCCTCGGTGAAGCGAACGAGCCGCCCACCGGGCAGGATCACGCGCGCGAGGATCCCCCGGCGCCCGAGGCCCCACACGTAGCGCTCGGTCGTGCCGAGGCGCTTCGCGACCTCCGCCGCGGTCAAGAGTCTCCTGCCGCCGTCGCTCGGTGCGTCCGCTGGCGTCCTCGGTCTCATCGCATCACCAGAGGTCGATGTCGATGCCCATGTCGGGCCTGTGGATGTCGAGTGCGTGCTCAGGCGGGTCAGCCGGCCGTACCGCACGTCGGATGCCGCGCTCGACGGTCCGCTCGATCCTGTCGCGGGCGTTCAGCTCGCGGTCGACGGCGACGAATCGCGAGGCCTCCTCCCCGTGCTCTCCCAGCCATCCGACCTCGCGCGCGCGTGCGCCTTCATGGCGCTGCCGAGCGTCGTCGACGCGGCCACTCAGCCGCTCGATCAGGTCGTCGGCGCGTCCGAGCTGATCCCCGAGCGCGGCCCGGTCGCGCCGGCGGAAGATGCTGAGGCGGTCGCGACATTCCTGAAGCCGCGTCCTGCGTTCAACCTCCCGGCTGAGTGCCTGCTGCGCGCGGTCCAGCTCCTCCGCCAGGTGGTCTGAGCGGCGTCGCGGGGCGGGATCGCGCTCGAAATGCTCGCCGAGCTGCCGACGCTCGCGCTCGAGTTCCTCTCGCGTCGCGTCCGGGAGGCCTTCCATCGCGAGCTCCTTCGCCCGGCTGCGGCCCATCAGGCGCTCGATGCCATCGATGATGGGATCGCGACTCGGCGAGAGGTCGAGCTCGTGCTCGATGTCGCCGCGGGTCAGGTAGAACCGCGCTTCGTCGCGATGACGGCTCATGGCGGTGTAGCCCCATTCGCGGTAGAGCTCCTCGGAGCCGAGCACGAACGCGCGGTCGACGGTCATGCCCTGCGCGCGGTGCGCCGTGAGCGCGTAGCCGTGATCGAGATGCCCCGGCTCCAGATAACCCGCGTCGAGCCTGATCCGCTTGCCGCCATCGAGCTCGACGGTGAGGCTGCGCTGGCCCGCGTCGATCGACCTAATGGTGCCGCGTTGCCCGTTGAGAATGCCGCGATCACGGTCGTTGCGCGTCCCGATCACGCGGTCGCCGACGGCGTAGCCGCGGTCGCCGACCGCGAGCTGGTCGGGGCCGAGGCGGCGTTGGTGCTGGAGGAGGTGGCGGGCGCGTTCGTTGAGGTCGCGGACGTCTGCGCGGCGGGGCGCGAGCATGGTCGCGTCACAGGTCCCGTTGGCGTTGGCCCAGTCGTTGACGAGCGCGGCCCGCGTCTGGGGCGCAGTCTCGCCGACCGTGATGCGTCCCCGGTCGCGATACGCGCGTGCCCACTCCTCGATGCGACCGGCGCGAAGATCGTCGAGCGCGGCGCGGTCCCACGGCTCGCGCTGTCGGCGCACCTCCGTCAGCTCCAACGCGTGCAGCTCGCGCCCGAGCGCGCTGAATGCGCCGCCGGCGTGGATCTCGGGCAGCTGGCGATCGTCGCCGACCAGCACGAGCTTGGCGTGCGCGCGGTCAGCGGCCGCCGCGAGGGCGGCGAGGTCGCGCGTGCCGACCATCGCTGCCTCGTCGATCACGAGCACGCTGCGTGGCGCCAACTCATGGCCGCGCTCGAGCCGCTCACGCGCCGCCGCGACCGTCACCGAGGCGATGCCGGCGGTGTCCTGAAGCTCCAACGCCGCCCGCGCCGAGAGGGCGGCGCCCACGACGCGGACGCCGGAGCGCTGCCAGGCCTCGCGCGCGGCGTCGAGCGTGTAGGTCTTCCCGGTGCCGGCCGCGGCTCGGACCACGACGACACCGCCGCTGCGGCTGCAGAGTGAGCGCGCGACGCGCTTCTGCTCGTCGCTGAGCGTCGGGTGCTGGTCGATCAGCTCGAACACGGCGCGCGGGTTCGCGCGCGCGACCCGCTCGTAGCGGCGCCCGAGCGAGCGCTCGACCAGGCCGCGCTCGATCCCGAGCAGCTCGCGCGTCGTGAACCGCGGCTCCGTCACGCCCGCCTGTGCCAGACCTTCCTTGAGCCGCACGATCTCCGGGTCGCGAAGCACCCGATCGGCGAGTGCTTGCAGCTCCACGACGCGCGCACCGGTCGGCGCCCGGTCCGCCAATGCCCGGATGATCTCGGCGCGGCCGAACGTGCTCGCCTGCGCGGTCAACTCACGCATCATCGCCCGGGCCGGGACCTCGAGCCCGTGTGGTCGCTCGCGGCCGATGATGCGCTCGAGCGTCTCGACGGTGAGGCCGTGCTCGGTGGCGCGCGCGACCCACTCCTCGCGCAACCGCTCAACGTTGACGTCCTGCTTGGCGCGGCGGGTCTCGAGTGCCGCGATCTCCGCCGCCGCCGCCGAATGCACGCCACGGTCGGCCATGTGCTCACGGATCTGCTCGCGCCGGCGCGAGAAGTGCTCGATGACATTCCGCGGGACTCCTTCGATGTCGGCGACACCGTTCTCCACCGGCGTCCACGCCACCCCGAGCCGCTCGGTCAGCTCGCGCCGCAACGCCGCCTGGTAGACGGTCCCGCCGGCCTTGAGATTGCGATACAGGTACCGGCCGTCCAGCGCGGTCCAGCGGCCGTCGGGGCCCTGGGCGAGGTTGGCGACGACGACGTGCGTGTGCAGCAACGGATCCGCAGCGCGCGATGTTCGATGTGTGAACGCCGCCGCGACGAAGCCGCTGCCCTGCACTCGGATGACGCCGTTGATGCCGCGCCGCGTGCAGCACGCCTCGGCCTCCATGTACTTCATCGCCTCGCCGACGGCCGTGGCGTGACCGGCCCTGATCTGGGCGCGGATCTCCGGTGGTGCGATCGCCCAGACCACGCTCACCGACTTCGGCGCCCGGAACGTCAAGTCATAACCCGGGACGCTGTTGGAGCGCATGACCCGCACACCCGCGCCTTCGAGCACCCCGACGAAATCCTCGCCGCGCACCTCCCCATCCAGGCCCAGCATCGGCGCGGCGGAGCCCATCCAGAGGCCGGGTCGCTCGCCGTGGCCGGCGTAGTAGTCCTCGGCGCCCTGTGCGACTTGGGCGAGGTAGTAGCGCGACGCGCCCCGGCCCCCGCCGCCGCTGAGCTTGTGCATGTTCAGCACGCGCCGCCCCCCGAAAGCAGCGCGCACGGGCCATGGGTCTGCATGCTCTGTAGACGGACGCCGAGCACGTCGTGGCTGTTGGCGGCCGCACTGGCTGGGCGCATCCCATCCTCAAGCCGCTGAGCGAGCTGATCGGGCAAACCGGTTCGGGACGGGCACACACCCAGATGTCGGACACCGTCGCCGCCCTGGCTGTTCGCGCGCATCTGCCACTACGCCACGCCGGCACGTCGACCGCATCCCGGTCAATCACGCCGGCCGGGGCGCACCGCATGGCGACATGCATGTCTGTGTCCGGTCACCGCGTATGTGGGGTGTGGCGCTCATGGACGCCTATGAATGCATTGCGGCTGGTGAGCCGGAGTAAGCAGTCGCTGAGCGGAGTCGATGCTGCAAGTGATCCATGTGCCGGTGCTGAAGTCTCAAGAGGTGTTTCGGGTCGTGGAGGAGAGCACGACGGGTGCCTGCCCACGCTTGCCTGGTGGAACGGGCAGCTGGCGCGCCACGCTGTGGGGCGTCCGGGTGATGCGGGACACCGAGAGCTTCACCGCGGCCTACAACGGCTTGGTGCTGGTGGCGCCCCGCTGTCGCTGTTGGAGGTGGCGGCGCACGCGGGCGGGACTGTTCGAGCGCGTGGCCAGCGCGACGAGGGGTGGGCCGCCGAATGGCAGGACGGCGTCGCGCTGGCCATGGCTCAGCCCTCGAGCTCGGCGAGCGCCGCGAGGGCGAGCTCAGCGTCGATCGCCAGCTCCTCCTGCTCGATGAGCTCGGCGATCTCAGCCTCCGGCTTGACGTGCCCCGCCGAGAGGTTGCCCATGCGCCAGACCCCGGACGGGTCGTCCTGCCACAGGAGCTGTAGACGCCCATCGAGGTCGCGAACCACGTAGCACGCGTTGTGGCTCTCGAAGAGCAACGCTCCGAACGGGTGGGTCCTGTCCTCCAGCCCGGCGTAGTCCCAGTCGGCGAGGTAGTCCTCGCGCTCGGCGTCGGTGAGGTCGGCGAACTCGTTGAGGCGGCGACAGATCTCCTCGGCGTCGAACCGGCGCGGATCGAGGCGGTCGAGCGCGTTGGTCGTCATCGGCTCGCGGGAGATGCCCTGGCGCTCAGCTGGCTGCGACCGTGCACGGCGCTCACGACCTCGGCGACGATGCGCTCGGCCAGCTCGTGCTCCCAGAAGCGCAGAACGACCCAGCCTGCCCCCTCGAGCTCGTCGACGACCCGCTGGTCGCGAGCAGCGTTGCGGGCGAGCTTCTGGCTCCAGTAGGTGGCGTTGGCCCGCGGTTGGGTGCCGTGGTCGGGGCAGCCGTGCCAGAAGCAGCCGTCGAGGAAGACCGCGACGCGGGCGCGCGGAAAGACCACGTCGGGCCTCACCGAGAGGGTGCCCGTGGTAACCCGCAGGCCCTTGCGGAACCGCAGGCCTGAACGGTGCAGGCCCGACCGCACCGTCACCTCGAGCTGCGTGTCGGCGCTGCGGTTGCGCCTCATGCGCGCAGACACCGCTGCGCTCGAGGGTTGTGGGTAGCCAGCTGCGCTCACGCCGCGACGGGAAGACGTCGCGTCTCTGCTGCATGATGCTCCGGAGAGGCGGCTGCGGGGCGCCGCGCCGCTTCTTCGCGGGCGTGTGGGCCGGCCTCAGGCCGGGC
>JALYMV010000047.1 GCA_030773575.1 Actinomycetota bacterium | reverse complement strand
CGCTCGCCTCGCGGTAGTCGCTGCGCCGGGCGCCGGGCCAGGTGCGCACGCGCTCCGGGATGCGTCCGTGGTCGCGGGCCGCCTCGCCCGTCGCCGGGTCGAAGAGGGGCGGCTCGGCGAGGTAGGCCTCGCGGTGCTCGGGCGGCCAGTCCGACGCCTGGTAGACGTGCTCCTGCCACGACGCGTACCCCATCAGCGTCCCCTCCGGGCCCAGCGCGTCGAGCAGCGCCCGCACCACCGCCTCGCTGCCGCCGACCACCCAGCCGAGCGCGCTCATCCGGGTGTGGACCAGGAGCACGCCGCCCTCCCGCACGCCGAGGCGGCGGAGGTCCGCCGCCAGGCGCGGGCGGGTCACGGCCATGCTCGAGGCTACGGCTTGAGCACGACCTTCGTGCAGTTGTCCTGCTTGTGCTTGAACATCTCATAGCCCTTCGGGGCATCGTCGAGCGGCAGGTGGTGCGAGACGACGAAGCTCGGGTCGATCTCGCCGTTCTCGATCCGCGCGAGGAGTGGCCGCATGTACTTGTGGACGGGGGTCTGCCCCGTCTTGATGGTCAGCCCCCGGTTCATCATCGAGCCGATGGGGAACTTGTCCATGAACCCGCCGTAGACGCCGGTGATGGCGACGGTCCCGCCGCCCCGGCAGGACAGGATCGCCTCGCGGACCGCGTGCGGGCGCTCCGTCTCCAGCCGCGCGGCCTGCTTGACGCGGTCGTAGCCGTGGACGACGCCGTGGGTGTGGCCGCCCTCCATCCCCACCGCCTCGATGCAGGCGTCCGGCCCGCGGCCGCCCGTCATCTCCTTGAGCACGACGGGGACGTCGACCTGCGAGTAGTCGATCACCGCAGTGGCGCCCGCCTCCCGGGCCTTGTCGAGCCGGTAGTCGTACTGGTCGATCGCGATGACCTGCTCCGCGCCGAGCATGATCGCGCTGGCGATCGCGAACAGCCCGACGGGCCCCGCGCCCCACACCGCGACGACGTCGCCCGGCTGGATGTCGCACAGGTCGGCGCCCATGTAGCCCGTGGGGAAGATGTCGGAGAGGAAGAGGACCTGGTCGTCGGTGAGGTCGTCGTTCTCGATCTTGATCGGGCCGACGTTGGCGTACGGGACGCGGACGTACTCCGCCTGCCCGCCGGCGTAGCCGCCCGTCAGCGACGAGTAGCCGAACATGCCCGAGGTCGCGTGGCCCCACATCTTCTCCGCCATCCCCGCGTTCGGGTTCGAGTTCTCGCACACGGAGAACAGCCCCTTGGCGCACATGCCGCAGTTGCCGCAGGCGATGGGGAACGGCACGACCACGCGGTCGCCGACGGCGAGGTTGCCCACGCCCTCGCCGAGCTCGACGACCTCGCCCATGAACTCGTGGCCGAGGATGTCGCCCTTCGTCATCGACGGGACGTAGCCGTCGTAGAGGTGCAGGTCCGAGCCGCAGATCGCGGTCGAGGTGACCTTCACGATCGCGTCGCGGTCCGTGAGGATCCGCGGGTCGGGGACCTCCTCCACCTGGACCGTGTTGCGTCCGCTCCAGCAGGTCGCGCGCATCAGGCGTCCTCCCCCACCGGCTGCGCCGGCCGTGACTTGTGCAGGATCTGGCGGGTGGAGGACGCGCCCTCGGGGCTCGTCTCCGAGCGCGGGACGACGCCCGTCTCGAGCAGGGCCTTGAAGCGCCGCAGCTCGTCGTGGATGACCTGGTCGGGGGCCTGGCCGAGCACCTTGGTCGCCGCGGCGCCCACCGCGCCGCCGTGGACCGCCGGCTCGTGGTCGACGTGCACCTCCGTGCCCCGGTCGCCGGGGGCCGGGACGAAGCGCACGTCGCCGGAGGCCTCGAGCACCGCCGGGTTGAACGCGCTCCACTCGAACACGAGGAACTCGCGGCGCACCTCGTCCTCCGGCCGCCGGATCGTCACGGCGGTGCGCACGTGGACCGGCCCGCCGCCCGTGTCGTGCTCGACGCCGGCGCCCGTCGACTCGCTGCCGTCGCGCTTGTGGGCGCCCTCGGCGCGGGTGAGTGCGATCGCCGTGAAGAGGTCGGCGAGGAAGATCGTGGCCACGACGCCCATCGCCGCCTGCAGCCGCTCGGCGTCGTCGCGCTTGTGCTCGTAGGCGGCGACGAGCAGCGCCATGTCCATCGTGTCGCCTGCGACGCGCGACCACGCGCCGATCCGCCGCTGGCGGTTGGCGTTGATGTTGAAGGTGGCGAGGAACTCGCGCACGCCGACGCCCACCGTCCAGGCGACGGCCTTGCGGTCGTCCTCGACCCCGATCGCGCGCAGGAAGCGGCGGGGCGAGAGGACCATCGGGGCGCCGAGCGCGGCGCTGCCCCACCCGAGGGCGTCGGCGAGGCCGACGGGGCCGACTGCTGGTGTGCTCGTCATGTCACGGCGGCTGCCCTGCCGCGTGGGCGGCCCAAACGCGTACCGTCCCCCCATGCCGCTGCCCGAGGGCCTCGAGTACGCCGAGGAGTTCGTCACCCGTGACGAGGAGCGCGACCTGCTCGCCCTCCTCGGCGGGCTGGAGTTCCGCGCCGTGACCATGCGCGGGCAGACCGCGCGGCGGACGGTCCGCCACTTCGGTCTCGACTACGCCTACGAGTCGGGCGAGCTGGTGGAGACGGACCCGCTGCCGGAGCCCATGCACTGGCTGCGCGACCGCTGCGCCGCGCTGATGGAGCGCGACCCGGCCGACCTCGCGCAGATCCTCGTCTCGCGCTACCCGCCGGGAGCGGGGATCGGCTGGCACCGCGACGCGCCGATGTTCGGCTCGAGGATCGCCGGCGTGTCGCTCGGCGCGCCCTGCCGCATGCGCTTCCAGCGGACGGGGGGCGGCGGCGAGCGCAGCGTCGCGGCGCTCGAGCTCGCCCCCCGCTCCGCCTACCTGCTGTCGGGCAAGGCGCGCTGGTCCTGGCAGCACTCGATCCCGGCCACCAAGGAGCTGCGCCACTCCATCACGTTCCGGACGCTGCGGCGCGAAGCGCGGCCCTGACGCGCCCGCCCGCGCGCCGCGGCGCGGGAGGTGGCGACCGGGCTCGCGCTCATGCGATCATCCCGGCCGCGACCGTGTCGTTCGTCGCCGGGTCGATCAGGATGAACGCGCCCGTGGCGCGCGAGCTCGCGTAGGGGTCGGCGGCGATCTCCCCGGCCAGGCGCAGCCGCACGGCGCCGAGCTCGTTGAGCGAGAGCCCATCGGGGGCGGGGACGCGATCGAGCGTCACGACGTCGATCCGGTGCTCGATCGCGTCGAGCCGTACCTGCACCGTGCGCGTCGCGTGCTTGAGCTCGTAGCGGGCGCCGGGGCGGGCGGGTGCGTCGCCCATCCAGCACAGCGTCGCGCTCAGCTCGCGCGCCGGCGCCGGGGCGTCCTCGGCGGCGGCGAGCAGGTCGCCGCGGCCGACGTCGAGCTCGTCGGCGAGCCGGACGGCGACCGAGAGCGGGGCGCCGGCCTCGCAGAGCGGGCCGTCGGGCCCGTCGATCGCGGCCACGGTCGTCCGAAGCCCACTCGGGAGGACGACCACCTCGTCGCCGTCGCGCAGGACGCCGGAGGCCACCCGGCCCGCGTAGCGGCGCTCTCCGTCCGCCCGGATCACGTACTGGACGGGCAGCCGAGCAGGCGCGTCGGCCGGCGCCGCGTCGACCTCGACCGTCTCCAGGTGCTCGAGGAGCGCGGGCCCGTCATACCACTCGAGGCGCTCGGGAGAGGGCTCGACCACGTTGTCGCCGTGCAGCGCGCTGACCGGGATGAACGTCACGTCGTGGAGGCCGAGGGCGGCCGGGCGGTCGGGGGCGGGGGGCGGGATCCACTCCCAGAACTCGCGCACGACGGTGTCGAACGCCTCCTCCGAGAAGCCGACGAGGTCGAGCTTGTTGACGACCACGGTGACCTTGGGCACGCGCAGGAGCGCGGCGATCGCCGCGTGGCGCCGCGACTGCTCCGTGAGCCCCTTCGACGCGTCGACGATGATCAGCGCGAGGTCGGCGGTCGAGGCGCCCGTGACCATGTTGCGCGTGTACTGCGCGTGGCCCGGCGTGTCGGCGACGATGAAGCGCCGCCGGGGCGTGGCGAAGAAGCGGTAGGCGACGTCGATGGTGATGCCCTGCTCGCGCTCGGCGCGCAGCCCGTCCGTGAGCAGCGAGAGGTCGACCTCCCCGCCCCCGCCGCGCCGCGCGCTGACCGCGGCGACGTGCTGGAGCTGGTCGGCGAGGATCGCCTTGGCGTCGTAGAGCAGGCGGCCGATGAGCGTCGACTTGCCGTCGTCGACCGAGCCGGCGGTCGCGAACCGCAGGAGGTCCATCGCGGGGCGCTCCTCGAGCGGAGTGGTCTCCAGCGCGGTGGTCATCAGAAGTAGCCTTCCTTCTTGCGGTCTTCCATGGCGGCCTCGGAAAAGCGGTCGTCGCCCCGGGTCGCACCACGCTCGGTGATCCGCGCCACGGCGATCTCGTCGATGATCTCGGGGATCGTGCTGGCGGTGCTCTCGACGCAGCCGGTCAGCGTGAGGTCGCCGACGGTGCGGAAGCGGACGGTGCGCTCGGTGACGGTCTCACCGGGCCGCAGCGGGTTGTGCTCGGACTCGCTCAGCAGCATCCCGTCGCGCTCGAAGACGCGCCGCTGGTGGGAGAAGTAGATCGACGGGATCTCGATGCCCTCCTGGCCCAGGTAGTGCCAGATGTCGAGCTCGGTCCAGTTCGAGAGCGGAAAGATCCGCATGTGCTCGCCCTCGTGGATGCGGCCGTTGTAGAGCGACCACAGCTCCGGGCGCTGCATCTTGGGGTCCCACTGACCGAACTCGTCGCGGTGGGAGTAGACGCGCTCCTTGGCGCGGGCCTTCTCCTCG
>JALYMV010000046.1 GCA_030773575.1 Actinomycetota bacterium | reverse complement strand
GCGCCGGCGCGCCACGACAAGCGCGCGTTCGGACACCGCACAGCGGCACGACGGCGAGGCGCGCCGTGGGCGCGCCGTCGCGATGACGTCGTGAAGAGGGAGCGAAGCGCCGCTGACGCGGCTACTTCTGCTCGACGACCATCGTCTTGACGGTCGCCGTGATGTTGTCGGCGACCTCGACGACGACCATGCGGGTGCCGACCGTCTTGATCGGCTCCTCGAGGTGGACCTTGCGCTTGTCGAGCTTGATGCCGCGGGCGTCGCGGACCGCGTCGACGATGTCCTGCGAGGTCACCGAGCCGAACAGGCGGCCGTCGTCGCCGGCCTGGTGGGCGATGGTGAGCACCGTCTTGTTGAGCAGTGCGGCGTTCTCCTGCGCCTTGTCGGTCGCCTCGAGCAGCGCGCGCTCGGCCGCCACCTCGCGCTGGCGGGCGGTCTCGATCAGGCCCTTGGTGGCGGGCTGGGCCAGCTTGCGCGGGATCAGGAAGTTGCGCAGGTAGCCCTTGGAGACGTCGACGACCGTGCCGCGCTCGCCGAGCGCCTCGACGTCCTGGAGGAGGATGGCCTGGGGCATGGCGTTAGTCCCGGTCCCGGTCGCGGCCACGGCCGCGGCTCGGGCGCTCCTCGCCCGTGTCGCCCGACACGTAGGGCAGGAGCGCCAGCTCGCGGGCGCGCTTGACCGCGCGGGCGATCTGGTTCTGGTGGCGGCGGCAGGCGCCCGTGATGCGCCGCGAGCGGATCTTGCCGCGGTCGGAGACGAACTTGCGCAGCGAGCCGACGTCCTTGTAGTCGACCTGGTCGACCTTGTCCCGGCAGTACGGGCAGGACTTGCGGCGGCCCGCGCCGGGGCCGCCCTTCTTGTCACGCCGGCGGGTGGGCCGGCTGCGCTGCTTTGCCACGTTGGTCGTTTCCTCTCGAAGGCTCTGAGTCGCGTCGAGATCGCGGCACGGGCGCGCGCACGGGCCGACCTCGGGCCAGAAGTGTAGCCGGGGCGGCCACTACCACGGCGGGCGGCCGGAGCGCCGCCCGCCGAGGCACACGGTCCTAGAAGGGGATGTCGTCGTCCGCCGGGGCCGACGGGCCGCCGCCGGCCGGCGCACCTGCGGGCTGGAAGTCGCGATTGTCGACCGGGACGTCGGAGCGCGGGGTGAACCCGTTGCCGTTGCCGCCCCCGTCGTCGTCGCGGCCGCCGAGGAACTGGATCGAGTCGGCGATGATGTCGATCGACTGGCGGGTGCCCGACCCGTCCTTGGCTTCCCACTCGCGCCACTCCAGGCGCCCGTCGACCGCGATCGGCCGGCCCTTGGAGAGGAAGCGCGCGCAGTTCTCGCCCTGGGCGCCCCAGACGGTCACATCGAAGTAGTTCGGCTTGTCCTGCCACTGCCCGTCGGCGCCCTTGCGGCGGGTGTTGCACGCCACACGCAGCGAGCAGACCGACATGCCGCTGGGCAGCGAGCGCAGCTCGGGGTCGCGGGTCAGGTTCCCGGTCAGCACGACCCTGTTGATGTTCGTGGCGGCCACTCTGGGCTCCTTTCGCCTTCGAAAGCTTGATCGAGAGGCGAGTCTACGGCGGGGTCCGGGCGGCATCACCGCGGCAGCCGGAAACGCCGCACTTTCGGCACAGAGATGATGCGGGGCGGGCGCGAAGCGCGCCCCGGCGGCTACTCCTCGGCTTCGCCGGTCGGCGCGAAGGCCGGCCGGACTTCCGGCGGCGGCGGCGTGCCCGGCTTGAGCTTGATCACGCGGTGGCGGACGACGCCGTCGGTGATCTTGAGCGAGTGGTCGAGCGCCTCGAGGAGCTCGCGCGTCGCGTGGAACTGGATGAGGTGGTAGCTGGCGTCGGCGTGCTTGCGCACCGGGTAGGCCGTCGGGCGCACGCCCCAGTCGTGGCTGCCGAGCAGCTCCCCCTGGTTGACGATCATCGTCTCGACGTCCGCGAGGATCTTCTCCCGGCGGTCCTCCTCGAGCTCTGACGCGAGCAGGAGGTTGAGGTCGTAAGTGGGGGCTGCGTGGGCCATGCGGCGGAGCATCCTAGCAACGGGGGCGAGACCGCCCGCGCCGCCCCCTAGCCCCGGCATGGAGTCCGATCTCTGGCGCCGCGTGCGGTGGGCGAACGTCGCAAAGGCGCTCGCCGCCGTCGTGCTGATCGCGGCGGTGATGGCCTGGCCGCGGCTCGCCGAGCCGGTGCCGCCGCTGCCGCCC
>JALYMV010000045.1 GCA_030773575.1 Actinomycetota bacterium | reverse complement strand
GACCTGGAGCGTCTCGTCGCAGCGCACCCGCCGCCCGCGCGCCTTGAAGCTCGCCACGAAGCGGACCGTGCCGCCGCCCGTCGCGCCGTCGAAGCCGAGATCGAGCGTCGCGCGGCCGCGCGGCTTCGTGCCCTTGATCGCGTAGAGGTAGTTGCGGGTGGCGGTCTCGAGGCGCAGGCGGCCGTCCGGCCCGAGCCGGCCGTCGGCCGCGAACTGCTGGACCGCGCCCGGCCGCCGGTTGCAGCGAAGGGAAAGCGACCCGACGACGCGGACGCTCTGCCCGTCGGCGCCGACGGCCGCGGTGAGAAGCGCGTTGCTGCCGCCCTTGTTGAAGGAGACGGGCAGCTTGCCGCCGCCGTAGGAGGCGCCCGGCATGGGCGCCGCGACGGCCGGTGCGGCGCAGGACAGGGACAGGACGATGGCCGCGAGCGGCGCTGAACGAGTCTTCATCGCGCGGACTCTAGGCGCAACGGCGCTCGTGCGCCACAGTCGGCGTTACGGCGTGGCGTTCGCGGCCGCGGCCCGCACCGGCGGCGGCGTGAGCAGCGCGGCGGCGACGACCATGGCGAAGGCGAGGACCTGGACGACGATCCCGAGCGCGTCGCCGGGCATCGGGTCGCCGAAGACGACGATCCCGCCGGCGATGCACGAGACGTTGGCGGTCGTCGAGGTGGCGGCGATGACCGGGACGGCCTCGCCCTCCTGCAGCCCCTTCGCCGACGCGTAGAACGCGACGACAGAGGCGACGATCGCGACCGCCATCCACGGGGAGAGGACGATGCCGAGCACGCCGGAGCCGCCCAGCCCGGTGAGCGCCTTGATGGCGATGTCCGAGACGCCGAAGAGCAGGCCGGCGGCGCCGCCGAGCATGACGCCGTGGTGGTGGGAGGGAGCGCCCATGCGGGGCCCGGAGATCAGCAGGGCGCCGAGCGCGAGCAGGCCGGCCTCGAAGCCGATCATCGCGCCCACGGAGAACGCCGAGTGCGAGCCCGACTGGCGCGGCAGCGTGATCACCAGCAGCACGAGGCCGAGCGCGGTCAACCCGACGCCGATCCACTGGCGGCGGCTGACGGAGAAGCCGAAGATGCGGTCGGCCATCACGGCGAGGACGACCACGCCGGTCGAGAGGACGGCCTGGACCACCGAGAGCGGGGCGAAGGCCAATGCGGCGACGTGGAGGATCCACGCGCCCAGCGCCACGGCCATGCCGATCGCGAACCACTTCGAGGAGAAGAGCGACTTGACGGTCCGCAGTGGGTGCGAGACGTCGACCTGCGGGGCGGCGTTGGCCCCGCGGTGCTTGTAGAGGAAGCCCAGCTGCGTGGCGACGGCGCACGCGAAGGCGAGCAGGATGCCCAGGTTCAGTGACATGAGGAAGTGGGGAGAGGCTCGATCTGCGAGGAGGGTCCGACGGGACTACCCCTGTCATCGGACACCCGGTCCTGAGCCTTGATAGGACCTTGCGGAGTGCTTCAGGCTAGCGACCCCGCATCCGGTGGAGCCCCGGTACCCCCTCTGCTCCTCATCGACGTCGACGGAGTGATCTCGCTCTTCGGCTTCGCACCCGGAACGCCTCCCCCGGGCCGCTTCGCCGTGGTGGACGGACTACCCCACCTGCTCTCCGAGCAGGCGGGAAGACGGATCTCCCGCCTGGCGGCGCACTTCGAGGCCGTCTGGTGCACGGGCTGGGAGGAGCGCGCTCAAGAGCACCTCCCCCAGCTGCTCGGCCTCGAGTGCGATCCGTTCCCCCACCTCTGCTTCGCGGGCGCCGCGGAGGACCCCGGCCGTCACTGGAAGCTCGACGCCATCGACGCCCACGCCGGCCCGGACCGCCCGGTGGCGTGGATCGACGACGGCCACGACGAGCGCACGCGCGAGTGGGCGCGGCGACGACCCGGGCCGACGCTCCTCGTCCCGACGGACCCGGCGGTCGGGCTCACCGACGAGCACGTCGACGAGCTCGAGGCGTGGGCGCTACAGCCGGGCGTCAGGGCTTGAAGTAGCGGTCGACGAGCCCGCCGAGCTCGCCGAGCAGCGGGCGCAGCTCCTCCGGCATCGCCTTCTCGTCGGCCTGGATCGTCCGCGGCAGCGAGAGGGGGCGCGCCACACCGGCACGCCCCTCCCCTTCCTCACCAGCCGCAGTTCACGCGGCTACTTCGTCTCGTCAGCCCCGCCGTCGAGCTCGCCGAGGTCCTCGAACCCGCCGGCGCTCGCGCCCGAGCCGAAGCCCGAGCCGATCTCCTCGAGCTCCGCGGTGTCGAACGCCGGGCCGAAGCCCTGCAGCCCGTCGTCGTCGGAGAGCCCGAGCTCGGCGGCGAGCTCGTCGCCCTCGAGCAGGCCGACGTCGTCCATGCCGCGCGGGAGCGGCTCGGACGGCTCGATCTCGATCGTGCGGTAGCGCTTGAGGCCGGTGGCCGCCGGGATCAGCTTGCCGATGATCACGTTCTCCTTCAGGCCCGCGAGGCGGTCGATCTTGCCCTCGAGCGCCGCGTCGGTGAGAACCTTCGTCGTCTCCTGGAAGGAGGCCGCCGAGAGGAAGGAGTCCGTGGCCAGGGAGGCCTTGGTGATGCCGAGGATGATCTCCTCCGCCTGGGCGGTCTCGCCGCCGGCGGCCTTGACCTTCTCGTTGATCTTGGCGTAGTCGAAGCGGTCGACGAACTGGCCCGGGAGCAGGTCCGTGTCGCCCTTCTGGTCGACGCGCACCTTCTTGAGCATCTGCCGGCAGATGATCTCGATGTGCTTGTCGTTGATGTCGACGCCCTGCGACTTGTAGACCTCCTGCACCTGGTCGACGATGTAGAGCTCGGTGCGCGTGCGGCGCTCCAGGGCGGTCTCGCCGCCGTGAGAGAGCAGCTCGTGCGGGTAGAGGTTGCCCTCGTTGATCTGCTGGCCGAGCTTGACCCGGTCGCCGTCGCCGACGAGCAGGCGCGTGCGCCGCGGGAAGGTCTCGCGGTGCTCCTCGCCCGCGTCGTCGGTGATGACGACGGTCCGCGCGCGGTCCGTGTCCTCCACGGAGACGACGCCCTCGACCTTGGCGATCGCGGCGAGGCCCTTGGGCTTGCGCGCCTCGAACAGCTCGACGATGCGCGGGAGGCCGTGCGTGATGTCCGCGCCGGCGACGCCGCCGGTGTGGAAGGTCCGCATGGTCAGCTGCGTGCCGGGCTCGCCGATCGACTGCGCGGCGATGATGCCGACCGCGTCGCCGATCTGGGCCAGCGAGCCCGAGGCGAGCGAGCGCCCGTAGCAGCGCTGGCAGACGCCGTGCGGCGCCTCGCACTTGACCACGGAGCGGACCGGGATCGTCTTGCCCTCGACGTCGCCGAACGCCTCGATGAGCTCGGCCAGCTTCTCGCGGCCGATCTCCTCGTTGAGCGACAGGATCGTCGAGCCGCGCTTCGGCCCGGCGAAGTCCTTCGCGCCGAGACGGCCGATGAGCATGTCGTTGGGCTCGCCGGTGGCCTTGCGCAGGGCGAGCTCGACGTACTCCTCGGTCCCGCACTCCTCGATCCGGATGATGACGTCCTGGGCGACGTCGACCAGGCGCCGGGTGAGGTAGCCCGAGTCGGCGGTGCGCAGGGCGGTGTCGGCGAGGCCCTTGCGGGCGCCGTGCGTCGAGATGAAGTACTCGAGCACGTCCAGGCCCTCCATGAAGTTGGCCTTGATCGGGCGCTCGATGATCTCGCCCTTCGGGTTGGCCATGAGGCCTCGCATGCCCGCCAGCTGGCGGATCTGCTTGAAGGAGCCTCGGGCGCCCGAGTTGGCCATCATGAAGATGGGGTTGAGCTCGTCGAGGTTGGCGACCATCGCGTCGGCGACCTCGTCGGTGGCGGCGTTCCACTGCCCGACGACCGCCTCGTGGCGCTCCTCGCGCGTGATCAGGCCGTCGTCGTACTGCTCCTGGATGTCGCCGACGATGCCCTCGTAGCGCTCGAGGATCTCGGCCTTCGACGGCGGCACGACCACGTCGTTCTTGGAGATCGTGATGCCGGCCTGCGTGGCGTACTTGAACCCGAGGTCCTTGAACGCGTCGAGCACCTGCGCGATCGCCGGCGCGCCGAAGGCCTGCACGAGGTCGTCGACGAACTGGGTCGTGTCGCGCTTCTTGAGCGACTTGTTGATGAACACGTAGGAGGCCTTGTCGAACTCCTCGCCCATCGCCTCCTCGATCGCGCGCTCGATCTTCTCGTTGAAGATGATCCGCCCGACCGTGGTCAGCACGTGGCCGCCCTCGCGGCCGTAGGGCCGGTACTCCGCGACGTCATGCAGCTTGACGATGCCGTGCTCGTAGGCGAGCTCGGCCTCCTGGGCCGACCGGTAGGTGTGGGGCCGCAGCGTCGCGCGGTCCATCGCGGCCAGCTCGGCCTCCTCGGGCCCGTAGGTGAGGTAGTAGCCGCCGAGGATCATGTCCTGGGTCGGCGTGGCCAGCGGGGCGCCGTGGGCCGGGGACAGGATGTTGTTCGACGAGAGCATCAGCACCCGCGCCTCCGCCTGCGCCTCGGCGCTCAGCGGGAGGTGGACCGCCATCTGGTCGCCGTCGAAGTCCGCGTTGAACGCGTGGCAGACGAGCGGGTGGACCTGGATCGCCTTGCCCTCCACGAGCTTGGGCTCGAAGGCCTGGATGCCCAGGCGGTGGAGCGTCGGCGCGCGGTTGAGCAGGACGGGGTGCTCGTGGATGACCTCCTCGAGGACGTCCCAGACCTCCGGGATCATCGAGTCGACCATCTTCTTGGCCGCCTTGATGTTCTGGACGGCCTTGCGCTCGACGAGCCGGGCCATGATGAACGGCTTGAACAGCTCGAGCGCCATGAGCTTGGGCAGCCCGCACTGGTGCAGGCGCAGCGACGGGCCCGCCACGATGACCGAACGGCCCGAGTAGTCGACGCGCTTGCCGAGCAGGTTCTGGCGGAAGCGGCCCTGCTTGCCCTTGAGCATGTCCGACAGCGACTTCAGGGCGCGGTTGCCCGGGCCCGTGACGGGCCGGCCGCGGCGGCCGTTGTCGAACAGCGCGTCGACGGCCTCCTGGAGCATCCGCTTCTCGTTGTTGACGATGATCTCCGGCGCGCCGAGGTCGAGCAGGCGCTTGAGCCGGTTGTTGCGGTTGATGACGCGGCGGTAGAGGTCGTTGAGGTCGGAGGTCGCGAAGCGGCCGCCGTCGAGCTGGACCATCGGCCGCAGCTCCGGCGGGATGACCGGCACGGCCTCGAGGATCATCTGGTCGGGCTTGTTGCCCGAGTTGATGAACGCGGAGGCGACCTTCAGCCGCTTGACCGCGCGGGCCTGCTTCTGGCCCTTGGCCGTCTTGACCAGGCCCTCGAGCTCCTCGCGCTCGGCCTCGAGGTCGATCTGCTCGAGCAGGTCGCGGACCGCCTCGGCGCCCATGGAGCCGCGGAAGTACTCGCCGAAGCCGTACGGGGAGCCGAAGCGCTCCTTGAGCTCGCGGAACAGCGTCTCGTCGTTGACGATGTCCTTCGGCTTCATGGTCTGGAAGGTCTCCCAGACCTGGCGCATGCGCTCGGCCGCGTCCTCGATGTAGGCCTCCGTGTCCGAGATGTCTGACTCGAACATCTTGCGGAGCTCCTTGAGGTGCCTCTCGCGCTCGTCGTCGTCGAGCTTGGCGACGTCGACGTCCAGGGACTCCGCCCACAGGTAGTCGTCGTCGGAGAAGCCGGTCTGCCTGGCGCTCTGGAGATACGTCTCGCGGCGCCCGAGCGACTCGCGCAGCTCGAGGACGCGCTCCTCCTTCTCGGCGGCGTAGGAGTCGAGCACCTCGGTGACCTGACCCTGCAGGTCGTCGAGGTCCTTGGCCCGCGCGTCCTCGTCGACCCACGTGACCATGGAGGCCGCGAAGTAGAGGACCTTCTCGAGCTCCTTGGGCGCCATGTCGAGCAGGTAGCCGATGCGCGACGGCACGCCCTTGAAGAACCAGATGTGCGAGACGGGCGCGGCCAGGTCGATGTGGCCCATGCGCTCGCGGCGCACCTTCGACCGCGTCACCTCGACGCCGCAGCGCTCGCAGACGATGCCCTTGTAGCGGACGCGCTTGTACTTGCCGCAGTAGCACTCCCAGTCCTTGGTCGGGCCGAAGATGCGCTCGCAGAACAGGCCGTCCTTCTCCGGCTTGAGCGTGCGGTAGTTGATGGTCTCCGGCTTGACGACCTCCCCCGAGGACCAGGACCGGATCTGCTTGGAGGACGCGAGGCCGATCTCGATCGCGTCGAAGTTGTTGATGTCGATCACGTGGGTTCCTTACTGCTCGATCTCGGTCGGGTCCTCGATGTATCCGGCGTCCGTCGCGTCCTGGTCCGCGGTCATGCCCTGTTCGCCCTCGGCGACCACCAGCTCCTCGGCCTCGTCGGCCGCGCCGCCGCCGTGGCCGTCGACGCCGGCCGCCACCGCCTCAGGGGCGTTCTCGACCTCGACGGCCGCCTCGCCGGGGTTCTCGGCCCCGGCGCGCACGCCACTGAGATCGATGCCAAGCTCTTCGGCGGCCCTGAGGAGGTCGTCGTCCTCGTCGCCCATCTCGGCGCGGGTGCCCTCCTCGGAGACGACGTTGACGTCGAGCGCCAGCGACTGCATCTCCTTGAGGAGCACCTTGAAGGACTCGGGGATCGACGGCTCGGCGATGTTCTCGCCCTTGACGATCGCCTCGTAGGCCTTCACGCGCCCGACGGTGTCGTCGGACTTGATGGTCAGCATCTCCTGCAGCGTGTAGGCGGCGCCGTAGGCCTCGAGCGCCCAGACCTCCATCTCGCCGAAGCGCTGGCCGCCGAACTGCGCCTTGCCGCCCAGCGGCTGCTGGGTGACGAGCGAGTAGGGGCCGGTGGAGCGCGCGTGGATCTTGTCGTCCACGAGGTGCAGGAGCTTCAGGATGTACATGTAGCCGACCGTCACGGTCTGCTCGAACGGCTCGCCCGTGCGGCCGTTGAACAGCTGGAACTTGCCCGACGCCTTCTCGCCGGGGCGGCGGGACTCGTCGATGTCCATGCGGATGCGGCCCGTGTGCTCCTTCTGCCACTGCACGAGGGCCTGGTCGACGTCCTCGACGGTCGCGCCGTTGAAGACCGGCGTGGCGACGTAGACCTTGTCGCGCTGGCCGTTCCCGGTCTCGTCGGCACGCCGCGTGGCCTCGGTGCCGTCGGCGTACCAGCCCTGCGCGGCGGCCCACCCGAGGTGGGTCTCGAGGATCTGGCCGATGTTCATGCGAGACGGGACGCCGAGCGGGTTGAGGATGACGTCGACCGGCGTGCCGTCCTCGAGGAACGGCATGTCCTCCTCGGGGACGATCTTGGAGATGACGCCCTTGTTGCCGTGGCGGCCGGCGAGCTTGTCGCCCTCGGCGATCTTGCGCTTCTTGGCCACGAACATGCGCACGAGGTCGTTGACCCCGGGCGGCAGGTCGTCGCTGGCGGCCCGCGAGAAGGTCTTGACGTCGATGACGACGCCGCCCTCGCCGTGGGGGACCTTGAGCGAGGTGTCGCGGACCTCGCGCGCCTTCTCCTTGAAGATCGCGCGGATCAGCTTCTCCTCCGCCGTCAGCTCCGTCTCGCCCTTCGGCGTGACCTTGCCGACGAGCAGGTCGCCCGACAGCACCTCGGCGCCGATGCGCACGATGCCGCGGTCGTCGAGGTTGCGCAGCGACTCCTCGGAGCGGTTCGGGATGTCGCGGGTGATCTCCTCGTCGCCCAGCTTGGTCGTGCGGGCGTCGATCTCGTACTCCTCGATGTGGATCGAGGTGAGCTCGTCGTCCTTGACCAGGCGCTGCGAGAGGATGATCGCGTCCTCGAAGTTGTAGCCCTCCCAGGACATGAAGGCGACCATCAGGTTCTTGCCGAGCGCCATCTCGCCGGCGTCGGTGGCCGAGCCGTCGGCCATCACGTCGCCGGCCTCCACGACCTGGCCGGCCTTCACGAGCGGCTTCTGGTGGATGAGCGTGCCCTGGTTGGAGCGCATGAACTTCTGAAGCTCGTACTCGTCGCGCTCGCCGCCGTCGGCCGCCACGACGATCTTCGTCGAGTCGACGAAGTCGATGGTGCCGCCGTTGCGGGCGATCACCACGTCGCCCGTGTCCACGGCGGCGCGGCGCTCCATGCCCGTGCCGATGACGGGCGCGTCCGTGCGAAGCAGCGGCACGGCCTGGCGCTGCATGTTCGAGCCCATGAGCGCGCGGTTGGCGTCGTCGTGCTCGAGGAAGGGGATCATCGCGGTCGCGACGGACCAGATCTGCTCCGGCGAGACGTCCATGAGGTCGACGTGCTCGGCCGTCGTCACGAGGTAGTTGCCCGACTGTGTCCGGCAGAGGATCTCGTCGCCCTCCAGGCGGCCGTCGGAGCCCACCGGCGTGTTGGCCTGGGCGATGACCTGCTCCTCCTCCTGGGTGGCGTCGAGGTGGACGATCTCGTCGGTCACCTTGCCGCCGCGCACGACCCGGTAGGGCGTCGTGATGAAGCCGTGCTCGGAGATCTGCGCGTAGGAGG
>JALYMV010000044.1 GCA_030773575.1 Actinomycetota bacterium | reverse complement strand
ACCGCGGCCGGGCCGCAACGACCCTAGTGCGCGTGGTGGGCGTGGACGACCGCGTGACCCTTCCCGCCCGCGAGCAGCCACCGGTTCACCGGGTAGGCCGCCAGGCCGGCGATCAGCAGGGCGACCGTGAGGCTGCCCCAGAAGCGCCAGGAGCCGGCGCCCGCCTCCATCGCCCCCGGGATCAGCAGCATGATCGCGTTGTCGACGATCTCCATGATCGTGATCGAGATCGTGTCCGACGCGAAGGCGATCGGCGCGACCGCGGACAGCGCCATCCCCGAGCGCAGGAGCGGCAGGCTGGTCAGCGTGTAGCCGAAGAGGAACGCCAGGGCGACCGCCAGGGCGATCGTCCCCAGGTCGCTGAAGCCGAGCGCCGTCCCGATCACCATCCCCAGCGTCTCGCCGATCGCGCAGCCGGTGAGGCAGTGCACGGTCGCGCTGAAGGCCAGGGCGTTGAGCGACTGCTCGCCATGTCCGTGTGTGCTCATGGGGCGGACTCTACCGAAACCCCCACGGGGTATCGAGACCGATTCGTCAAACCGTCCGGCGGAACCGTCCGGGCTCGGATCTACGTCGGCCGTCTGCGCGACGGCGACACCATCAAGGACGTCGTGTCGTGGGACGTGCGCGGCGCGGCGCCCGCCGGGGCCCAGATCGGCGGCCTGCGCCCGGCCGCGGCCGAGCGCCCGATTCCGCGCGCCTTCGACACCAGCCCGCACGCGCACCGGCTCGACGGGGCACTCGACGGGGATCTCGCAGATCTGCTCTGCGACCTCATCGAGCGCTCGTGGGACCAGCGCACGATGCGCCAATAGCCGCCGCTGCCCGCGGGCGCCGCGGATGCGGTGCGACACTACGCCGGCATGGAAGCGCCGGCGCCTCCCGCCCCCTCCGATCCCCAGCACGCGCTCCTCGACGCGATGTTCACCCACGCGCCGATCGGCCTGGCGTTCTGGGACCGCGAGCTGCGCTACCGCCGCATCAACGAGGCGCTCGCCGCCATCAACGGGTTCCCCGTCGAGGAGCACCTGGGCAAGCGGATGCCCGAGGTGCTCGGCGTCCTCGGCGAGGACCTCGAGCGGCTGTTGGAGCGGATCCTCGAACGCGGGGAGGTGATGGCCAACCTCGACATCACGGGGGAGACCCCGGCGGCTCCGGGCGAGGTCCGCAACTGGCTGGCCTCCTACTACCCCGTCGTCGACGCGGCGGGGGAGACGGTCGGCGTGGCCGCCGCCGTGGTCGAGGTGACCGCCCAGCACCACGCCGAGGCCGAGCAGGTCCGGCTGCTCAAGGAGGCGGTCACCGCCCGCGCCCACGCCGAGGCGGCGCAGATCCGCGCCGAGAGCGCCCGCGCCACGGCCGAGGCCGCCCGCCGCCGCACGGAGTTCCTCGCCGAGGCCGGCCGCCGGATGGGCGCCTCGATGAACGAGACCACCGTCCTCCAGCAGGTGGCGGAGATCGCCGTCCCCGCGATCTCGGACTGGTGCGCGATCACCGTCGTCGGCCGCGACGGGAGCCCGACGACGATGGGGGTCGCGCACTTCGACCCGGAGAAGACGCAGTGGGCGCGCGCGCTGACCGAGCGCTACCCGCCGCGGCTCGACGACCCCGCCGGCGCCGGCGCGGTGATCCGCACGGGGGAGATGCAGTTCCTCGGCGAGGTGCCGTCCGAGCTCGTCGAGGCCACCGCGCGCGACCCCGAGCACCTCGAGATCCTGCGCCGGCTCGAGGTGCGCTCGGTGCTGGCGGTGCCGCTGCGGACCTCCGGGCGGGTGATCGGCGCGCTCACGTTCGCCATGGCCGAGTCGGGGCGCGAGTTCAGCGCCGACGACGTCTCGCTCGCCCTGAGCCTGGCCGGCCGCGCCGCGTTGCATGTCCGCAACGCCCAGCTCTACACGGAGCGCTCGCACATCGCGCGGACGCTCCAGGCAGGGCTGCTGCCGCGCGCGCTCCCGGCGATCGCCGGCATGGAGGTCGCCGCGCGCTACCTCGCGGCCGGCGACCAGAACGAGGTGGGCGGCGACTTCTACGACGTGTTCCTCTCCGAGGAGGGTGTGTGGACCGCCCTCGTCGGCGACGTGACCGGCAAGGGGCCCGAGGCGGCGGCGCTCACGTCGCTGGCGCGGCACACGCTGCGCACGGCGGCGCTCGGCACGGCCGGCCCGTCCGCGAACCTCCACCTCCTCAACCGCGCGATGCTCGCCGACGCCGAGTCCTCGCGCTTCTGCACGGTCGTCTACGCGCGCGTGTGCCCGTCGCCGGGGACGGCGCTCGTGACGCTGGCGACCGGCGGCCACCCGCCTCCGCTCGTCCTGCGGGCCGGTGGGACGGTCGAGCGCGTCCCCGTGGTCGGCACGCTGGTCGGCGGCGTACCGGATCCCGACTTCGACGAGGTCGACGTGCGGCTGGACGCCGGCGACCTCATGCTGCTCTACACCGACGGCGTCACCGAGCTGCGCACGAGCGAGCCCGAGTACGGGGAGCGGCGGCTGGTCGAGACGCTCCGCCGGATGGCCGGCGCGAGCGCCGACGCGGTCGTCGAGGCGGTCGAGCGGACGGCCGTCGAGGCGCAGGAGGGCCCGCCGCGCGACGACATCGCGCTGCTGGCCCTGAGGGTCGGGCGGGGCGACGACCTAGTATCAGGAGCCGGATGACGGCTCCCCTCCCCGATCCACGCGCGATCCGGATCGCGGAGAACGAGAGCCATTTCCGGTCGATCAACGAGCGCCTCGAGGGCGATCTCGAGCAGTACGCCTCGCCCGGCGAGGAGCTCGAGTTCGTCTGCGAATGCGGCCGGGACGCCTGCCGCGACCGGCTGGCGCTCTCGGTCGAGCGCTACGAGGCGGTCCGCGCCGATGCGCGCTGGTTCGCCGTCGTGCCGGGCCACCAGATCCCGGACGTCGAGGACGTCGTGTCCGACCACGGGAGCCACCTCGTCGTCCAGAAGCACGCACCCACCACGCCGATCGCCGAGTCGCTCGACTCCCGCCATCAGAGCTAGCCGGTGTCGACTCCGCCGCCCCCCTCGAGCCGGCCGCCCGGCGAGCCTCGCGAGAAGCGCACCCGCACGCGCGAGATCCTGCTGCGCCTGGACGCCGACGCGGCCAAGGGCTGGCGCAAGCGCCTGCTGGGCGGCGCCGGGGACGGGGCCGGCTCCATCCGGCTGGCCGGCTCGGAGATCACCTTCGAGCACCCCGCGACGCTCGCGAACCCGCTCACGATCCTCGCCGGGCTCGTCGCGGTGGCCACCGTGGACATCGGCCGGCGCTCCGCGGCGGAAGGCGGGGAGGGCCGCTTCGCGGTCCTGCACCGCATGAGCGGCTCGGCGGTCGTCCCGGCCGAGGAGGGTGTCGAGGGCTGGCTGTGGACGTCGCGCTCGGGCTCGGCGCTGCCGATGCTGGGGGACGGGACGCCGAACCTCGCCCTGGTCTTCGGACAGCCGCTCGAGGCGGAGCTCGTCGAGGCCGCCTTCCGCCCGGAGTTCCTCTCCGCGCTGGCCGACCGCTCGCCGCTCGGGGCGCCGACCGTCTTCGGGCTGCTCGCCCGCGTCGCCGACCCGTCCCAGGCCGAGCACGCCTTCGCCGAGCTCGGCGTCGACCGCCCGCTCACCGACCGAGAGGTGGCCCCCGCCCAGCGCCGTCACCTGCCCTCCGATCGCCCGGCCAACCCGTCCGTCGGCTTCTCGGAGGTGGGCCGGCGGCGGACCTCGATCCCGCCGCCCCCGCCGCCGGCGGGCTGAGGCGCGCCGTACTAAGGTGCCCGCCCTCCCGTGAGCGACGCCGAGCCGACCCCAGCCGACGAGGTCCCCGACTGCACCGCCTGCCGCGGGACGGGACGTGTGATCTCAAACCTCGGCGGCTCGCCGAGCGAGGTGCCGTGCCCGTGGTGCGAGGGCACCGGGAAGCGCATCCCCGGCCACGACGCCCAGGCCGCCCGGCGGGCGGCCGGCGGCTAGTCCTCGACCCGCAGGACGCCGATCGTGCGCCCGGACTCGAGCACCCGGATGGGCAGCTCGGCCTCCGCGTCGTAGAGCAGGCTGAAGCGTGCCGGCGCGTCGGGGTCGATCGCCTCGATCGGCCCGTCCACGCCGACCTGGACCGTGGCCGGCTCGTCCGAGGAGATCGCCAGCCGGATGCGCTCACCCACGCGCGCGCGCACCTCCTGGCGCGACTCGCCGGCGTCGAGGCGGCGCAGCGGCGGCTCACCGGGGACGTCGGCCTCGACGGCGGGCTCGCGGCCGGAGAGCTCGGGCTCGTCCGGGAC
>JALYMV010000043.1 GCA_030773575.1 Actinomycetota bacterium | reverse complement strand
AGGCCGGCGTCTCGACGGCCCTCTAGCAGGCGCGACGCGCAAGTTCCGCCGCTCTTCTACGTTTCTTGTACGCGATGCCACTGCTCGCCGTGATCCTCGCCCTCCTCGCGCTCTCCTCGGCCCCCGCCCTCGCGCCCGCCGCGGCGGAGGAGCGCGAGACGCTCACCGTCACCACGAGCCTCGGGCCGCTCCAGGAGGAGACGGACACCCGCGAGCTGCGCGCCCGCGGCAAGGCGCCGAAGGGGTCCAAGCTCGAGGTGCGCTACTACCGCGGCAAGAAGCGGCTCGGCGTCACCCGCCCCAAGATGGGCAAGAACCGCCGCTACAAGTCCGATCTGGTCATCGACCGGACCGGCGTCTACCGGGTCAAGGTGATCGCGATCACCCGCTCCAAGGAGCGGATCGTGGTCTCCGCGAAGCTGCGCTACACACCGGACGCCCAGGCCCCCTCGGCGCCTGAGGACCCCCAGGACTGATCGCCCGCGCTTCTAGGGTGGGAGCCATGAGCTCCCGCCGAGAGGACCTGCGCAACGTCGCGATCATCGCCCACGTCGATCACGGCAAGACGACGCTGGTCGACGCGATGCTCTGGCAGGCCGGCGCCTTCCGGCCCAACCAGGACGTCAATGAGCGCGTCATGGACTCGATGGACCTCGAGCGCGAGAAGGGCATCACGATCCTGGCCAAGAACACCGCCGTGCGGTGGGGTGGGACGAAGCTCAACATCGTCGACACCCCGGGCCACGCCGACTTCGGCGGCGAGGTCGAGCGCGGGCTGATCATGGTCGACGCCGTCGCGCTGCTCGTCGACGCGTCCGAGGGACCCCTCCCCCAGACCCGCTTCGTCCTGCGCAAGGCGCTCGAGCGGCGCCTGCCGGTGGTCCTCATCATCAACAAGATCGACCGCCCCGACGCCCGCATCGCCGAGGTCGTCGACGAGGTCTACGAGCTCTTCCTCGACCTCGACGCCGACGAGAGCCAGATCGAGTTCCCGATCGTCTACACGAACGCCAAGGCGGGCACCGCCACCCTCGACCCCGACGTCCCCGGCGAGAACCTCGATCCCCTGATGGAGCTGCTCATCAAGCACGTGCCCGCGCCGACCTACGAGGAGGACGCGCCGCTGCAGGCGCACGTCACCAACCTCGACTCCTCGCCCTACGTCGGCCGCCTCGCGCTCTGCCGGGTCCACAACGGGACGATCCGCAAGGGGCCGGTCGCCTGGTGTCGCGCTGACGGGACGATCGCGCCGGCCAAGATCGTCGAGCTCTACGTCACCGAGTCGCTCGACCGCGTGGACGCCGAGGACGCGGGCCCCGGGGAGATCATCGCCGTCGCCGGCCTGCCCGACGTCACCATCGGCGAGACGCTCGCCGACCCGGCCGACCCGCGCCCGCTGCCCGTCATCACCGTCGACGAGCCGTCGCTGTCGATGACGATCGGCATCAACACCTCGCCCCTGGCCGGCCAGAGCGGCTCGAAGCTGACCGCTCGCCAGGTCCGCGACCGGCTCGACCAGGAGCTGATCGGCAACGTCGCGATCCGCGTGATCGACACGGAGCGCCCCGAGGTCTGGGAGGTCCAGGGCCGCGGCGAGCTGCAGCTGGCGATCCTCGTCGAGCTCATGCGCCGGGAGGGCTACGAGCTGACGGTCGGCAAGCCGCAGGTCGTCACCCGCCAGATCGACGGCAAGACGCACGAGCCGGTCGAGCGCATGACGATCGACGTGCCCGAGGAGTACGTCGGCGTGGTCACGCAGATGGTCGCGCTGCGCAAGGGCCGCATGGAGCAGATGGTCAACCACGGCACGGGCTGGGTGCGGATGGACTACCTCGTCCCGGCCCGCGGCCTCATCGGCTTCCGCACCGAGTTCCTCACCGAGACCCGCGGGACCGGGCTCCTGCACCACGTCTTCGACCGCTGGGAGCCGTGGTTCGGCGAGCTGCGCACCCGGCCGACCGGCTCGCTGGTCGCCGACCGCCAGGGCACCACGGCGTCCTTCGCCCTCTTCTCGCTCCAGGAGCGCGGCTCGCTCTTCGTCGGGCCGGGCGAGGACGTCTACGAGGGGATGATCGTCGGGGAGAACTCGCGCTCGGACGACCTCGACGTCAACGCCGTCAAGGAGAAGCACCTCACCAACATGCGCAAGTCGACCGCGGACGTGCTCATCCGGCTCGTGCCCCACAGGCAGCTCTCGCTCGACCAGGCGCTCGAGTGGGTGCGCGAGGACGAGTGCGTCGAGGTGACGCCCGAGGTCATCCGGCTGCGCAAGGTGGCGCTCGACCAGGTCTCGCGCGTGAAGGCGGCGCGACGGCGTGCGAAGGAGCCGGCGGGCGCGTAGAAAAAGGAACCGCAAGCTTCCGGCTTGCGTTGCGTTGTGGCCTGTATGCGTATCGCCATCGCCCTCCTCGCCGCCGCCCTCCTCGCGCTCGCCGCGTCCTCCACCCCGGCCGCCGCTCATCCTCAGAACGCCGGCGCCGCGGAGGCGGACGCCGCGACGAGCTCGCGCGCGGTCGCCCCGGACATCACGAACCCGGGCCCGTGCACCGCCGCCGCCGCCGAGGGGATGCCCGAGGGCGACGGCCACAACCACCAGGACATCGAGCAGCACCGCAACCTGAGGTGCGGGATGGAGCAGGCGGCGTTCCTCCCCCTCAAGGAGGAGCTCAAGGACCGGCCCGACGTCGTCCTGGGCGAGATGGACGTCAAGGCGGACATCGCCGCGGTGTCGGTCATCTACCCCGAGGGCGGGGTCCTCTTCTTCGACGTCTCCGACCCGGCGAACCCGAAGTTCCTGAGCTGGTACCGCGACGCCAACTGCGAGAGCGTCGCGTTCGCCAACAACTGCGGCGCGTTCGTCGACCTCTCCGCGGACGGCAAGACCGCGATCATCGGCGTGCAGAACCTCTCCTTCGCCCCGAATCCGTTCGAGATCGACACGGAGGGGAGGCCGACCGCGCAGCCCGGCGTGCAGGTCGTCGACATCTCCGACCCGACGAAGCCCCGGCGCGGCTTCAACCGCACCGTCGTCTCCCTGGGCGGGGTCCACACCGCCCGGACCTTCACGGTCGCCGACGGTCCCGCCAAGGGCGAGTACGTCTACGCGATCGCCAACGGCGTAGGGGTCGACATCTCGAGGTTCGTCCCGGCGCCCGGCGGCGGCCGCATGCTGGTGAGCGTCAACCAGATCGACGCGCCCGGGCTCCACGACACCTTCACGCAGGTCGATCCCATCGACGGCAAGACCTACCTCTACATCGCCGACGGCTTCAGCTCGGGCTTCCAGGTCTTCGACGTCACCGATCCGACGGTCGACAAGCGCGTGGCGAGGTGGGACCTCACGCCCGAGTGCTCGCGCGACTGGTATGCGCACACCATCGACGTCACGCACCGCGGGAACAAGCGCTACGTGACGCTGCCGGCCGAGCTGTTCACGAGCGGCACCCAGCGCGAGTCCGAGCAGCAGCTCGGCTGCGGCAAGGTCGGCGGCAACGGCGACAAGGCGGGCCCGATGTGGATCGTCGACGCGAGCGACTTCTCGAAGCTTCCGCAGGCCGGCCAGCCCACCGGCGAGACCAAGAAGAAGTCCGAGGCGGCGCTCGTGGCGACCTGGAGCAACCCGGCGGGTCGCGCGGCCGGCAACCTGACCTTCTCGCCGCACAACCAGCAGATCGTCGGCGACAAGATCTACCTCTCCGACTACCACGGCGGCGTCTTCGTGCTCGACGCGTCGGGCGCGTTCGCCGGCCGTTCCGAGCGGCCGCGCGAGCTGGCGTACATGGTGCCCGCGGGCGACGCGTCCAACGAGGCGGCGCGACCGCTCTTCACGCCGCCCCCGGGCAGCGCCACGCCGCGCATGCGAGGCCGATCGAACATCTGGGACATGGTCTTCTACAAGGGCTACGTGCTGGCGGCCGACCAGGTCGGCGGCTTCTACTCCCTGCAGTACGAGGGCGACGCGCCCGCCCAGCGCGGCCCCGCGCCGGGGCGGCCGGCCGCGTCGGGGCAGCC
>JALYMV010000042.1 GCA_030773575.1 Actinomycetota bacterium | reverse complement strand
GCCCCGGTCCGCGCGCCCCAAGGGCCGCAAGGGCAAGGGGCCCCGGCCCAAGGGCATGCCGCCCGGCCGCGGGCCCGACGGCCAGGGCCCGCCCGGCCACCGCAAGTAGCCCGCCGGAGAGGGCCGCCGCGGGTATCCTCCCGTGCCCCTTCCAGCAGCGAGAATCCCCCCTCGAAACCCAGAGGTGACCGAGTCCATGGCCGTCGCGCCCCCGCAGTTCACCGACAAGACGGACGACCAGAAGGCGATCACCGAGATGGTCCGCCAGTTCGTCGACGAGCAGATCATCCCGCACGCCGAGCACTACGACGGCGCCGACGAGTTCCCGGATCCGATCGTCGAGCAGATGAAGGAGCTCGGCCTCTTCGGCGTCACGATCCCGGAGGAGTACGGCGGGATGGGGCTCGACCTGACGACCTACACGATGATCGTCGAGGAGCTCTCGCGCGGCTGGATCTCGATCTCGGGCGTCGTCAACACCCACTTCATCGGCTCGTACCTGCTGATGAAGTTCGGCACCGACGAGCAGAAGGAGCACTTCCTCCCGCGCATGGCCACCGGCGAGATCCGCGCGGCGTTCTCCCTGTCGGAGCCTGAGCTCGGCTCCGACGTCCAGGCGATCAAGTCGAGCGCCAGGAAGACCGAGGACGGCACCTACGAGATCAACGGCCAGAAGATGTGGGTGACCAACGGGCTGAAGTCGGGCGTGGTGTTCGTCCTCGTCAAGACGGACCCGAGCGCCGAGCCGGCCTACAAGGGCATGACCTGCTTCATCACGGAGAAGGAGCCCGGGGTTGCCGAGAACACGGGGCCCTATGCCGGCCTCAACGTCCCGCCCAAGATCAAGAAGATGGGCTACAAGGGCGTCGAGTCCACCGAGCTCGTCTACGACGGCTACAAGTGCCCGGCCGGGATGATCCTCGGCGGCGAGCAGGCCGGCCTGGGCAAGGGCTTCACCCAGATGATGGACGCGCTCGAGGTCGGGCGGGTCAACGTCGCCGCGCGCGGCGTGGGCATCGCCCAGCGCGCGCTCGAGCTCGGCCTGCGCTACTCCCAGGAGCGCAAGACGTTCGGCAAGCCGATCGCCCAGCACCAGGCCATCCAGTTCAAGCTCGCCGACATGGCGACCAAGGTCGAGGCCGCCCGCCTGCTCACGCTGCGAGCGGCGCGACTCAAGGACGCCGGCGAGCGCTCGGACCTCGAGGCGGGCATGGCCAAGCTGTTCGCGTCGGAGACCGGCAAGGAGGTCGTCGAGGACTCCTTCCGCATCCACGGCGGCTACGGCTACTCCAAGGAGTACGAGATCGAGCGTCTCTACCGCGACGCGCCGCTGCTGCTCATCGGCGAGGGCACGTCGGAGATCCAGCGGATGGTGATCGGCAAGAAGCTCCTGCAGCGCCACAAGATCTAGTACGCCATGTCCACCAGCGAGAAGCCCCAGGTCGACGTCCCGGCCGGCCAGCCGCCGTCCTATGAGCTCGTGCTCGACGACCTCGTCGTCGGCGACGGCGAGGAAGCCGTCGCCGGCCGCGTCGTCGACGTCCACTACGTCGGCGTCTCGTGGAAGACGGGGCAGCAGTTCGACCCCTCCTGGGACCGCGGCGACACCTTCAAGTTCGCCCTCGGCAAGGGCCAGGTCATCCAGGGCTGGGACCAGGGCGTGGAGGGGATGAAGGTCGGCGGCCGCCGCCGCATCACCATCCCGTCGATGCTCGCCTACGGCAAGCGCGGGGCCGGCGGCGTCATCGGCGCCGACGAGACGCTCGTGTTCGTCGTGGACCTCGTCGGCGTGCGGTGATCCGCGGCGTGCGCTAGGCCCGCACGCACCGAGGTGAGGACGAGCGAGACCAACGCGTCATGGCAGTTCGGCGCCTTCTCGCTGCTCTTCGCGTGCTCGCTGATCCTCCACCAGATGTGGTGGGGCGGCTTCGAGGTGCTCTCGCCGCACTTCGTCGTCGTCGCGGCGGCGCTGTGGGCGGCCGCTCGCCCACGCTCGGTCGCACGGTTCGTGGCCATGCTCGCCGCGGAGGTCGGCTCCGTGGCGCTCGACATGCCGGGCGTCGGCAGCCACACGGTCCTCGTCCTGGTCTGCGGGACCTGCGTGCTCGCCTACGTTGGTGCGGTCAGCTGGAGATCCCGGCGGCTCCCGGAGGCCGGCGCGCTGTTCGCGGCCATCGCCCCGTTCCTGCGCGCGCAGCTGCTGCTCGTCTACGCCGCGGCGGCGCTCGCGAAGATGAACACGGGCTTCGTCGACGCGGACATCAGCTGCGCGGCCTGGATGTCCGCGAAGATCGCCTGGTTCGACCCGTCGCTCCTGGGCTCCTGGCGCGTCGTGCCGGCCGTCTGGGGCACGCTGCTGATCGAGGTGACGCTGCCGGTGCTCCTCGCCGTCCGGCGCACCCGCATGGCCGCGGTGGCGCTTGGGGCGGCGTTCCATCTCGTCCTCGCGCTCGCGGGCAACGTCCCGTTCTCGGCGCTCGCCCTCGCGTTCTACGTCGCCTTCCTGCCCGCCGACGTGCCGAGGCGACTGGGCGCCCTCGTTACGCCGCATCGCCCCGCCGCCTCCTCGCTGCGCTTCG
>JALYMV010000041.1 GCA_030773575.1 Actinomycetota bacterium | reverse complement strand
CTGGGCGCCCGACGCGATCACCCTCCTCCAGCGCAACGCCGCCCGCAACGGCGCGCGCGTCGAGACGCTCGTGGCGGCGTGGGGGCACGACGCGGACGAGCTCGCCGGCCGCGGCCCGTGGGATCTTGTCCTGGCCGCCGACGTGCTCTACGAGCGCCGCAACGTGGGGCAGCTGCTCGACCTGCTGCCCCGGCTCGGGGCGGAGGTCTGGCTCGCCGACCCCGGCCGCCCGGCCGCGCCGGAGTTCCTCGAGGGCGCCGCGCGGGCCTTCGCGATCGACTCCGCGCCCGATCCCCAGCACCCCGCCGTCGTGCACCACACCTTGCGCTGAGTTGGCGCCGAGCGCGCCGGGGTAGCAGAATGGGCCTATGCCCCGATCGATCTGGAGCGGCGCGATCTCCTTCGGCCTGGTCAACGTGCCGGTCAAGCTGTACTCCGCGGTCTCGCGCAAGACCGTCCGCTTCCACCAGCTCAACAAGGACACCGGCGTCCGCATCCAGCAGAAGCGGGTCGATCCCAGCACGGGCGACGAGGTCCCCTACGACAACATCGTCAAGGGCTACGAGCTGACGAAGGACCGCTACGTCGTCGTCACGCCGGAGGAGCTCGAGGCGCTCGACCCGGTCAAGACGCGGACCGTCGACATCGAGGACTTCGTCGACCTCGAGGACATCGACCCGGTCTTCTACGACCAGGCCTACTACCTCGTCCCCGACAAGGGCGCGGCGAAGGCCTACGGGCTCCTGCTCAACGCGATGAAGGAGTCGGGCAAGGTCGCCATCGCCCGCGTGGTGCTGCGCACGAAGGAGCAGCTCGTCGCGATCCGGCCCGCGGGCGACGTGCTGATGATGGAGACGATGATCTTCGCCGACGAGGTCGTCGACGCCGGCGACATCGAGGAGCTGCCCGAGGCGACGGACCTCAAGGCCTCCGACCGCGAGCTTGCGATGGCCCAGCAGCTCATAGCGTCGCTCTCGGCCGACTTCGAGCCCGACCGCTACAAGGACGAGTACCGCGACAAGGTGCTCGACCTCGTCGAGCGCAAGGCGCAGGGCGAGGAGATCGCCGTCCAGCCCGAGGCCGAGAAGCCGTCGAAGGTCCCCGACCTGATGGCGGCTCTCGAGGCGAGCCTGGCGGCTGTCAAGAGCGGGTCGAGCGACGCGCCGTCCGGCGACGGCGACGGTGAGAAGCCCAAGTCGAAGCCGAAGGCCGCCGCGAAGCCGAAGGCCAAGTCCTCGGGCGGCGGCAAGGGGTCGCGCAAGACCCCCGCGACGTCGTCCTAGGGCCTGTGGACCACGGCGGCGCCGAGCGCGGCGACGCCGACGTTGATCGCCAGCCACACCGCGTCGTAGACCGTCTCGCCGGCGCCCTCGCGGAGGTGGTGCAGCCCGAGGGCGAAGTGCAGCAGGACGCCGTCGGCGACGTTGAACAGGCCGGCGCCCAGCAGGACGCCGCCGAGCAGCAGCCGCCCCGAGGGCATCGTGCCCTCGCGCCCGGCGCGCCAGAGCAGCCAGACGGCGACCAGCAGGACCGTGTAGGAGAAGACGTGGAAGAGGCCGTCGGCGAGCGTGTTGGCGTCCAGCCCGGCGACCGTGTCGGTCGGCTCGCGCTCCGAGACGAAGTGATGCCAGCGCAGGACCTGGTGAAAGACGATGCCGTCGAGGAACGCGCCGAGCGCCACGCCGAGCACGACGCTCACGGTGCGCGGGGAAGGGCCGGCCGTGCGGATCCCTTCCATCAGAACGCCGGGGGCCCCCCGTCCTCCACGCGGTCGAGCTCGAACCACACGAGCGCGCCGTCGCCCTGCTCGACGCCCCAGCGATCGGCCAGCGTCTCCACCAGGAACAGGCCCCAACCCGGAGAGCGCTCGGGGTCGGTCGGCGCCTCCGCGACCTCGAAGCCGCGCCCGTCGTCGCGGACCTCGACGCGGACCGTGGAATCGGCGACGGTCACCACGAGCCGGACGGCGCCCTGGTCGCCGAGCTCGGCGTGGCGGATGGCGTTCGTGACGAGCTCGGAGACCAGGAGCCGGACGTCGCCGAGCTGGTCGGCGGGCAGCCGCCCTTCGAGGCCGTTGAGGGCGTGCCGGGCGACCGCCGCGGAGTCCAGGCCGCGCGGAAGCTCCAGCTCGAAGGTCACGGGCCCCCGTCTCCCGCGAGCTGCGACGGCTCGTCGACGAACTGCAGCCGGCTCTCCATCCGGGTGACCGAGAACACGCGCTGCACCCCCTCGGGGCCGCGCACGAGCACGAGCCGGCGCCCGGCCTGACGCAGCGAGGCATCGGCGACCATCACCGAGCGCAGGCCGCTCGAGTCCATGGACTCGAGCCCGCGGAGGTCGAGCGCGACCACCTCGGGCCCCTGCTCGCCGGCGATGCGGGCGAGCTCGGGGTCGAGCTGAGAGGCGCCGCGGAGGTCGAGCTCGCCCGTGAGGGCGATCCGGATGTGGTCCGGAGCCTCCGAGGTCTGGAAGGTCAGGGGCGCCATCCGGGCGCAACCCTACCGCCAGGCGTTTACCCGGGAAGCGCCGGCGGGGTATGCAGACGACGTGCCGCGACTGCGCCGCGCCGACTGCTCGACCCCCGGCATCCGCCGCGTGCGGAAGGGCCGCGGCTTCACCTACCTCGACGCCGACGGCCGGCGCGTCGACGAGCCGGAGCTCATGGACCGGATCGCCCACCTCGCGATCCCCCCCGCATGGCGCGACGTCTGGATCTGCCCGTATCCCAACGGCCACCTCCAGGCCACCGGCACCGACGCCGCCGGGCGCAAGCAATACCGCTACCACGACGAGTGGCGCCGCCGGCAGGACCAGGCCAAGTTCGACGAGATGCTCTGCTTCGCCCGGGCGCTGCCCGACCTTCGCGGCCGGGTGGCCGAGGACCTGGCCGCGTCTGAGGAGATCACCCGCGAGCGGGCGCTCGCCTGCGCGGTCCGCCTGCTCGACCGCGGCTTCTTCCGCATCGGCTCCGAGGACTACGCGGCGCACAACGAGACGTTCGGGCTCGCGACCATGCGCAAGGAGCACGCCAGGCTCGAGCCCGGCAACGCGGTCGTCTTCGACTACGTCGCCAAGAGCGGCAAGCACCGCGTTCAGGCGGTGACCGACCCCGACGTCCACGAGATCCTCGGCCGCCTCAAGCGCCGCCGCGGCGGCGGCCCCGAGCTGCTCGCCTATCGCGAGGGCAGCGTCTGGCGCGACATCCGCTCGCCCGACATCAACCTCTACATCAAGGACGCCACCGGCGCCGACTACTCCGCCAAGGATTTCCGCACCTGGAACGCGACCGTGCTCGCGGCGGTCGGCCTCGGCGTGGCGGGAGAGGTGGCGGGGAGCCGGTCGGGCCGCAAGCGGGCGATCAACCGCGCGGTCAAGGAGGTCGCCCACTACCTCGGCAACACGCCCGCCGTCTGCCGCGCCTCCTACATCGACCCCCGGATCTTCGACGCCTACCAGGCCGGCGTCACGATCGGCCCCGCGCTGCGCGAGCTCGCCGAGACGCTCGAGCCGGGCGAGCTGCCGATCCACCACCCGACGATCGAGCGGGCGGTGATCGACCTCGTCTCCGAGAAGGAGGACTCCGCCGTGCTCGAGAAGGTGGCCTGAGGGGCGCGGCGGACCGAGCTGCGAACGCACCACTTCAGGGACCGCCTTCTTCACCAGCCGCAGTTGCGGTTCAACCCGCCGCGCGCGCCCACCTACGCCGCGACCCGCATCTCCTCGGCCGGCTCGGGTGACGGCGCCCCGTCCTCGTTGCCGAGGACGTGATGGGCCATGAAGCGGTTGAGGGGCCCGGCGGTGACGCCGTGCACGACGATGGAGACGATCACGCAGGCGATGCCCGTCCACACGACGGTCGCCGTCTCCGCCGGGGAGAGCACGCCGAGCCCGGCGACCACGGCCACGTAGTAGAGCGAGCCGACGCCCCGCACCCCGAACCACGCGACGTACGCGCGCTCGCCCGGCCGGTCCATCTTCGACCGCAGCAGGCCGACGTTGGTGGCCACCGGGCGCACCACGAAGATCACCACGAGGGCGAGCGCCCAGCCGGCGAGCCCCGGGGCCGAGAGGCCGTCGAGGGTGAGCATCGAGCCGAGCAGCAGGATCACCGCGAGCTCGCCGAACTTCTCGACGATCTCCGCGCCGTCGTGGACGCGCCCGTTGACCTCGTGGTCGCGCTCGTAGCGGCGGAAGGCCAGCCCGCCGCAGAAGACGGCCAGGAAGCCGTAGGCGCCCGCGGTCTCCACCACGCCGTAGATCGCCAGGATGGCCGCGACCGCCAGCCAGCCGTCGAGGGCCGGAGTGAGCAGCTCGCGGTCGCGCAGCCGCACGATCGACCGGGCGAGGGCCCAGCCGAGCGCCAGCCCGAGCGCCGTCCCGCCGAGCACGCCGTAGAGCACGTCGGCCAGGACCCAGTCGCCGAGATCCCCGCCCTCGGCGACGAAGACGCCGAGGAAGACGAACGGGAACGCCAGCCCGTCGTTGAGGCCCGCTTCGGCGGTGAGCGCGAAGTTGGGCTCGTGCTCGTCCTCGTCGCCCGGCGGGCCGACGCCGATGTCGCCCGCGAGCACCGGGTCGGTCGGGGCGAGCGCGGCGCCGAGGATGATCGCCGCGCCGAGGGAGAGGCCGAGCAGCCCGGTCCCGAAGGCGACCACCGCCGCGATCGAGAGCGGCATGGTGATCGCGAGCAGGCGCACGACCGAGCCCCACGTCCGCCACGCGAAGACGCGGTCGAGCTTGAGCCCCGCGGAGAAGAGGGCGACGACGACCGCCAGCTCGGTGGCGTGCTCGAAGGCCGCGGAGTCCTCGACCGGGTCGAGCCACTCGATCCCGAGCAGGGTGATCGCGACGGCGGCGAAGACGCCCAGGCCGAGGTAGATCACGCTGGCGGAGAAGGCGCGCTCGTGCTCGTGGGAGAGCGCGCCGACCGCGGCGAAGACGGCAACGCCGAGGAAGAGCACCCCGAGCGCCCAGGGGTCGGCGAAGGAGAAGCCGGGGGAGGCGGCGAGGGGGGTCACGGGAGGGTGAGGAGCGGGAGGAGCGGGGCGCGGGCCGCGGCGGCGGCGCGGGCGCTAGCTAGTCGTCCGGGTTGTGGCCGGGCGCGCCCTCGTTGGGAGGGGTGACCTCCGGCCCGACGGGGTCCGGCGCGTCCGGAGCGACCGGCTCGGGCGCGTCGGGGCCCGACGGCGTGGTGGGCGCCTCGGGCGCGGGCGTCGGGTCGGCGGGCGTGATCGGCTCCGATGGGACGACGGGCTGGTCCGGCGTCACGGGCGTCGAGGGGATCTCCATGGTGAGCATGTCGGAAGGCCTACCCGAGCCCCACGAGGGCGAGTCATGCGGGGGCGGCGTCGCGCCCCCGCATGGCCCGGCGCCTTCCGTCTAGGAGCTCGACTTCGCCGTGTCGATCCGGTTGAGGACCGTCTGGCGGTTGCGGTTGCGGCGCTCGTAGGCCTCGACGGTGCGCAGCTGGTCGGCCGACAGCCGCGAGAGCCGCTGGTTGACCTCGCTCGCCGTGAGCTTGTCGTAGTTGGCGATCGGCAGGTCGCCGTTGCTCGGGCCCTGCGCCGCGCGCTGGAAGCGCTTGCCGGCTGCCTTGCCGGCGGCACGCCCGCGCTCGGCGATCTCGCCCGCGGCGTCCGTGGCCTCGTCGCGCAGCTCCTCGGCCTCGTCGACGACCTCGTCGCGCACGCCGCGCAGCCCCTCGGCCGCGCCCGTGGTGGACGGGTCGTAGGAGGCGTCGCCCGCGGCGACCGCCCGCACGAGCGCGTTGGCGAGCTTGGGCAGCTCGGCGCGCAGGTCGGAGAGCATCCGCTCCTCCTGCGCCCGGTGGCGGGCGGCCAGCTTGGCCGTCTTCGTGTCGCCGACCGCGAGCGCCGTGGCCTCGAGGCCGTCGTAGGTGGCGATCTCGAGGATCTCCGTCGCGCACTCGTCCTTGGCGTTCTTGAAGAGCTTCTCCTCGCCGGCCCGGCCGCGCAGGAGGTCGATCGGGCCCTTGCCGATCGCCAGCGCCTGGCCGACGAGCGTCTGCACGGTGCCGAAGCTCAGCGACAGCAGCCCCTGGTTGGCGCCGAGCTCGCCCAGGCGCTCCTGGATGGCCTGCGCCTGCGCCTTGGTCTCGTCGACGTGGCGCTCGAGGATCTTGCGGTAGGAGCCCTCGGGCGTCATCGAGATGTGCGCGCCCAGGGTGGTGATGAGGGCGGCCTCGGTGGCGTGGGCCTCCTCGAGCTGCCCGATGACGAGGCTGCGGCCGGCCTCGAGCTGGGCGATGTCCTCCGTGTTGATCTGCGGCCGGGGCTGGGTGTCGCGCCGGGCGGACGACGAGGTCGAGCGGCGCGAGCTGCTCGAGCTCGAGCTGCGGCGGCTGGTCGAGTTGCTGCTGCGTCGGGGCTGCGGCATGTCTGGTTCCTTTCGGGCGAACGCGTTCGTATGACCCTTTGCCATCCGCGCCACCGCGCAAACACGTGTTCGGGTGAGGCGCGCGACCGCTACCGTCCCGGGCCGATGGCGAGCCGGCGTGTGGAGGTCGAGATCGAGGGGCGGACCCTGTCGTTGTCGAACCTCGACAAGGTCCTCTATCCCAAGGCGGGCTTCACGAAGGCGCAGGTCATCGACTACTACACGCGCGTCGCCCCCGTGCTGCTGCCGCACCTGCGCGACCGCCCCCTCACGCTCAAGCGCTATCCCAACGGCGTCGAGGGCGAGTTCTTCTACGAGAAGCAGTGCCCCAAGCACCGCCCGGAGTGGGTGCGCACTCAAGCCGTCTGGAGCCGGCACGCGAAGCGGACGATCGAGTTCTGCGTGACGGACGACCTCCCGACGCTCGTGTGGACGTCGAACCTCGCCGACCTCGAGCTGCACACCTCGCTGGCCAAGGTGCAGGACGTCGCCGCGCCGACCATCCTCGCCTTCGACCTCGACCCGGGCCCGCCGGCCACCATCGTCGAGTGCGCGGAGGTCGCGGTGCGGCTGCGCGAGATCTTCGACCACCTCGGGCTGCGGGCGTTCCCGAAGACGTCGGGCTCGAAGGGGATGCAGGTTTACGTCCCGGTCAACACGCCCACCTCCTACGACGTCACGAAGCCGTTCGCCCTCGCGATCGCGGAGCTGCTCGAGCGCCGCCATCCCGAGCTCGTGGTCTCCGACATGAAGAAGGCGCTGCGCACGGGCAAGGTGCTCGTCGACTGGAGCCAGAACGACGAGCACAAGACCACGGTCTGCGTCTACTCGCTGCGTGCG
The DNA here is from genome assembly GCA_030773575.1 of Actinomycetota bacterium. Classification (GTDB taxonomy): domain Bacteria; phylum Actinomycetota; class Thermoleophilia; order Solirubrobacterales; family Solirubrobacteraceae; genus JACCYI01. Next base: position 2,431 of record JALYMV010000041.1, on the reverse strand, counting down.
AAGGACCACCCGACCGTCTCGACGCCGATCAGCTGGGAGGAGGTCGAGGCCGTCCGGATCTCGCGCGAGCCCGAGGAGCTCGCCTTCGACTCCGACGCGGTGCTCGCGCGCGTGGCCGAGCTGGGGGACCTCTTCGCCCCCGTCGAGACGCTCGAGCAGGAGCTGCCTAGCGGCTGATGGTGGCGTGGGTGACCGGCACGCCGAAGCGCCGCTCGGCGTCGGCGAGGCCGTCGTCCTCGCGGTAGTCGCGGTCGCCCTCGGGGTGCGAGAGGATCAGGATGCGGTCGGCCGGGAAGACCGCCATCGCGTCCTGCAGCGCGAGCCCCGGCTCGGACTCGCCGGTCTCGCCCGCGGCGTCGATGCCCTCCTCCTCGAGGCGCTCGACCGTGTCGACCTGGGCGACCTCCGCCTCGCGGATCGCGTCGTCGGGATCCGACATCCAGAACGCGAGCCCGGACTGGTTCGTCGCAGGGGAGACCACGTAGACCTCCGCGCCCTCGACCTCGTCGCCGAGCGTGGCGCGCAGGAAGTTCGCGTCGATGGGCTCCGGGGTGAGCACGAGGAGCTTCATGTGGCCGATGCTACCCGCAGCGCCCCGACCGCGACGTCGTCGCGGACGAGCGAGAGCGGCAAGAGGGGGCGCGCGCCGGAGGGGCCCAGCACCTCCCCTTCGATCGACTCCCGTGGCCGGCGGCCGGTGGCGCCGTCTAAGCGGAAGCACGCCAGATCCAGTCCGAAGGAGAAAGACGGCATGACGACCGTCTTCGCCGTAGAGATCGGCGATTCACTGCAGCAGGGCTTCGACAGGTTCTTCGCTTTCCTGCCCAAGCTGATCGCGTTCTTCCAGGCTGCTCCAGGGCATCGGCGCCGATCGCGCGCTCCACAGCGGTTCAGTCGGCGAGTACGTGAACATCGCGGTCTCGGCGCTCGGCATCCAGGCGCTCGAGAACTTCATCGCCTCGATCACGGCCTACCTGCCGAACGTGATCGCCGCCGTGCTGATCTTCATCGTCGCCGGCGCGATCGCCGCCGCCGTCGGTGGTCTCGTCGCCCGCACGATGGGTGACACGCCCACGGGCAAGATCGTCGGCACCGTCGCGCCGATCCTCGTGATGGGCATCGCGACGATCATGATCCTGACCCAGCTCAGGATCGCGCCCCAGATCGTGATGATCACCTACGTCGCGCTGCTCGGCTCGGTCTCGCTCGGCCTCGCGCTGGCGTTCGGCCTCGGCGGCCAGCAGGTCGCCGGCCGGATGCTCAACGACGCCTACAACAGGGGCCAGCAGAACACCGATCAGGTCAAGCAGGACTTCCAGAAGGGCAAGCAGCAGATCCAGTCCGACGCCCAGACCGCCCAGCAGAAGGCGCAGGAAAGGGCGGGCCAGACCGGTGGCGGCAACGGCCCCAGCCAGGGCGCCGTCTCCCCGGCGCAGCCGCCCCAGCGCGGCACGACGCTCTGGGACGATGTGCGCGAGCGCCGGGTTCTGCCCGGCGTTCGCCGTTCAAGCGCCCAGCAGCGCGGGCAGCTCGCCCATCGCGCGGAACACCCGCACGCCGTCGCCCGCCAGGCGCTCCGGCGGCGTGCGGCCCGCGTAGCCGAGCACCCTCATCCCGGCGGCCAGCGCCGCGGCCACGCCCACCGGCGAGTCCTCCACCACCGCGCAGCGGGCCGGGTCGGCCCCCATCCTGGCGGCGGCGTGGAGGAAGAGGTCGGGCGCGGGCTTGCCGCGGGCGACATCGGTCGCCGAGAAGATGCGGCCCTCGAAGCGGTGCAGGAGCCCGGTGCGCCCGAGCGTGCGGCGGATCCTCTCGTGCTCGCCGCTCGAGGCCACGCAGGTCCGCGCGTCGCCGAGCGCGTCAAGCGCGGCCTCGATCCCCTCGACCGCCTCGAGCTCGGACTCGAAGGCCGCATAGCAGTCGGCGCGGTAGCGGGGGAGGAGGTCGTCGGGCGCGGGCCGGCCGAGCCGGCGCTCCACGTCGGCGACCACCGCCGCCAGCGAGCCGCCCATGTAGCGGTCCATCGACTCCTCCAGCGTGGTCGGGACGCCGATCGCCGTCAGGTGGGCGGCCAGGATCCGGTTGGCGATGGGCTCGGAGTCGACCAGGACGCCGTCGCAGTCGAAGATGACGAGATCGGGGACGCTCACCGGTCGTCGGGCGCGAAGGCGGCGGCGATCGCCGCCCGGTCGTAGCCCGCGCCGAGGCAGGCGAGCAGCTTGATCCGGGCGGCGGCCGAGGTGAGCGCGCCCGCCGCCACGATCCCCCCGCCCTCGCGCAGGTCGCGCTCGGAGCCCTCGAAGGCGTAGGTGTCGTGGAGGATCGAGCCGCGCTTGGGCCGGACGGTGGCGACGACCGGGATCCGCTCCGCCGCGCGGCGGGCCGCGGCGAGGAAGGGGGGCGGGACGTGGCCGGCGCCGAGCGCCACCAC
>JALYMV010000040.1 GCA_030773575.1 Actinomycetota bacterium | reverse complement strand
GCTCGAGCTCGACCGCCGCGTCGAGGGCCCGAGCGGGAGCGTGCAGCTGCGCTTCGGCCAGTCCTACGCCGGCATCCCCGCCTTCGACTCGGGCCTGCGGGTCACGCTCGACCGCGCCGGCCGCGTGCTCGGCGTGACCGGCGCGCCGCAGCCCGACCTGCGCGTCGCCTCGACCGAGCCGCGCGTCGACAGCGCCGGCGCCCTGCGCGAGCTCATGGACCACGTCGGCGGCCGGCGCCCGATCCGCGTCACGGACGGACCGAGCGGCCCGCGCCAGGTCACCCGCTTCGGCGGCGAGAACCGGGCGAGCCTCGTCCTCTTCGCCGCCGAGGAGGTGCGGCTCGCGTGGCACCTGACCTACACGGCGGACTCCGACGAGGTCTACGACGCCGTCGTCGACGCCCGGACCGGCGACGTCCTGCGGCGGGTCAACCTGGTCAAGCACGCCGCCGCCGCCGACGTCTACGACTTCCACCCCGGCGGGGGCTCCGGCGGCACGCCGCGCCGCGTCGACCTCGAGGAGCGCGGCTACCTGCCGCCGGGTGCCCCGTTCCTTGCGGGCCGCTTCGCCGAGGCGTACTCAGACGTCGATGGCAACGACGCCGCCGGCGCCGGCGAGCAGGTGACGCGCACCGGCGAGAACGACTTCGCCTACCCCTTCACGCGCTTCGACGGCGCGGCGGGCCAGTGCAGCGCGGACGCGTACTGCACCTGGGACCACACCGAGCCGGCGTCGTGGCGGACGAACCGCGCGCAGGCGACCGTGCAGGCCTTCTACGCCGTCAACCGCTTCGCCGGCCACCTGCGCTCGGCGGCCATCGGCTTCGACGATGCGTCGGGCGCGTTCGGCGGCGACGATCCCGTGCTCGTGGAGACCCAGGACGGCGCGGCGGTCGGCACCGAGCCCTACCGCAACAACGCCAACATGTACACGCCGCCCGACGGCTCGAGGCCGCGGATGCAGCTCTACCTGTTCGGCGGGCCGGCCAACGCGACGCGCGACGTCGACAGCGCCGACGACTCGGCGGTCGTCTTCCACGAGTACGCCCACGGGCTCTCCAGCCGGCTCGTGACCTACGACAACGGGGTCCAGGCCCTCAGCTCGCCCCACGGCGGGGCGCTGGGCGAGGCCTGGAGCGACTTCTACGCGCAGGACCTGCTGGTCCGCGAGGGCCACGTCGCCGACACCGAGACCGCCGGCGAAGTCCGCCCCGCTGCCTACTTCGCGACGCGCCCCGACGTCGGGCGCACGCAGGGCCTCGACTGCCCCGTCGGTGCGCCGGCGGGCTCCTGCCCCGGCGGCCGGACGGGCCAGGGCGGCGGCTACACGTTCGGCGACTTCGGCAAGGTCGGGGGCTTCGCGGAGGTGCACTCCGACGGCGAGATCTGGGCCGAGACCCTCTGGGACCTGCGCACGGCGCTGGTGCGGCGCCTCGGCCGGCAGGCCGGCTCCGACGCCGTCGAGCGCCTGGTCACCGGCGGGCTGCGCTTCGCGCCGCCCGAGCCCTCCTTCCTCGACGCCCGCAACGCGATCGTCGCCGCCGACGCGGCGGTGGGCGGCTCCCACCGCGACCTGCTGTGGTCCGTCTTCGCCGCCCGCGGGATGGGCTTCTTCGCCGCGGCGGAGGACGGCGCGGACCTCGCCCCGGTCGAGGACTTCTCGCCGCTGCCGGATCCCGGCGCCCCGCGCGGCGCCCTCGGCGGGCGGGTCATCGACGAGCTCAGCGGGCTGCCGCTGGCCGGGGTCGAGGTCTCCTTCGCCGGTCACGCGACCACCCTCGCCGCCCGCACGGGCGAGGACGGCGGCTACCGGATCGACGACGTCCCCGCGGGGCGCTACCCGAAGCTGCTGGTGCGCGGCCGCGCCGGCTACGAAGGGTTGGCCGAGCGCGACGTCGCCGTGGCGGGCGGGCAGACCGCCACGCGCGAGTTGCGCCTGCGGCGCAACTGGGCGGCCCGCGGCGCCGGCGCCCGCAAGCTCTCCTCGACCAACGATCCCTACGCCCAGTACGGCTGCGGCGCCGGCGAGGCGATCGACGAGCGCCGGACCACCGCCTGGCTCAGCGTCAACCCGACGACCCGGCCCGCCTTCCCGACGGCCGCGATGGTGGTCGAGCTGCCCGAGGCGATCGACGTGCGAGCGTTCGGGATGGACCCCCGCACCGGCTGCGGCACCGGCATCGGCGCCTCGACGCGCGACTTCCTGCTCGAGACGTCGCCCAGCGGCGAGGACGGGACGTGGTCGACGGCGCTGCGCGGCTCCTTCGCGCCCGAGGACGTCGGGCGCCTCAACGTCCGGGAGCCGGCGGGCGCCGCGCGCGACGTGCGCTTCGTCCGCCTCACGCTGCTCGAGCCGTTCTCCGAGACGAGCGACTCGGGGCGCGACTTCATCGGCTTCTCGGAGCTCCAGGTCTTCGGGGCGACCCCCAACGACCTGCCCGCCGGGCCGCTGGCCGCGACGCCGGCCCGGGCCGCGCCCGGCCAAACGGTGCGCCTCGACGCCGGCGGCGTCCGCGACCCCGACTCGGCCATCACGGGCTACGACTGGGACCTCGACGGCGACGGGAGCGTCGAGCGCTCGACCGCGGGGCCCGTCACGGAGGTCGCCTACCCGGCGCCCGGCCGGCCCGCGCCGCGCGTCCTGGTCCGCGACTTCCGCGGCGGGGCGGGCAGCGCGCAGGCGACGGTCGACGT
>JALYMV010000039.1 GCA_030773575.1 Actinomycetota bacterium | reverse complement strand
CCGCCGGCCCCGAGGCGACCGCGCTCGGCCTGCTCGGCGACCTCGTCGGCCACGAGGGCCGCGACCTGCACGCGCGGACCGGCCTGATCCTCGAGCGCGGGACCCTCGGCGTCTGGCTCGTGGGGGAGGCCGGCGCGCTGCTCGTGCGCCCGGGCGGGCGGCGCGTGGACTGCTGGTGCGTCCGCGTGCCGGACCCCGACCTGCCGAGCGCGGACCGGATCGCGCACCTCCTGCTCGCCCTGCGCGCGGACGAGGCCGGGTTCGCCACGGTGGCCAACCTCTCTTTCAGCGGCGCGCGCCGGCGGGTCCGCCGGCGGATGCACGTCGGGATGCGCCCGGCGCTCGACGCCGCGGGCCAGATCGCCCGGCGGTCCACCCGGCCCGTGTGAACATTCGTCCAACGGTCCATGTCCGAGGGGCCGGATCGGGTGCATCATCCTTTCCATGAACGCCTCCGCCGCCGCCCCGGCCGTCTCCGCCGCCCGCCGCCTGGTCCTCGTGCCGGCCGCCCCGGGCCGCTCGCCCAAGCCCGACCCGGCCCTGCGCCGCTACCGCCTCGCCCGCGTGGCGATCGAGGGCCGCGAGGTCGCCCGCCGGGAGCGCTTCTCGCACCTCAAGCGCTCCTACGACTGACGCCCTTGGCCGCCGCTCACGAGCGGAGCTAGGCTTGCCGACATGGAGAAGTCCATGCTCGGCGCGCTCGGCAAGCGCCTCGTCGCCTACGTCGTCCTGCTCGCGGTCGCGATGTTCGTCGGAGCGTTGATCGGGGGGCCGACTGCACGCGCCAGCGTCTCGGAGGTCATCGCGTCGGAGAGCCGCTCGACCGGCTTGTCGGCCTACGGAGGGGTGCTGGTCTGGAGCTCGTACAAGGCCGAGCAGGGTCGATACCGCCTGACCGTCATGCGGCAGGGTCGTGTCGTGCGCGTTCCGGTGCCTTCGCGGCGAGTGCCGTTCGACGCCGACGTCGGGCCTGACGCGCGCGGTGAGCCCCAGATCGTGTACTCGCGGTGCGCCCGCGAGCCGCGAGCTGTCACCTTCGGGCCTCCGAACTACGCGAGTGGGCGCGGCTGTCGCCTGTGGCGCTATAGCTTCCGGAACGACTCCGAGCGGAGAATTCGCGGCGCGGCTGTAGGCAACCGCTCGGCCTTCCGGCCTAGTCTCTGGGGCAGCCGCCTGGTCTACGGGATGACGCGCCGGCGAGGAGACGCAGGGTCTCCGCAGTTCCGCATGCTGTCGCTGCGCTCAGGGAAGCGCAGAGCCATCTCGGTTCGAAGCCGCTTCGCGGAGAAGGCGGCGGCGGGTACGACGGTCACGGGCCTTGACCTGTCAGGAACCCGGTTCACGGTGGGCCTCGACCACGCCGACGTCAAGTGCGGTCCACCACCCGGTGAGGGCGACAAGGTCGGTACGCAGACCAGCGAGCTCTTCGCCGGCCCTCTGACGTCCTTACGCCGGATCCTCACCACTTGCCCTGGTGACCTGCGCAGTGCCGTCGCGCCGTCATGGCACCGAGGTGACGTATTTGCAGTCGTCCAACGTTCAGAACCGGAGGGAATCGCCGTGCGGCGACGTCAGCTCTCACCCGAGGGGCGAACGGTCGCCGAAGTCGACGTCCCGCCTGACACGGAGGCCACGGCTACCGACGAGACAGGGCACTACCTCGTCGTCTTCAGGTCTGCGACCCAAGATGGCAAGAGGGCGAACTCCTTCGACGTGGAGAAGGTCGCTCCTCCGCCTTGACCTCCATGAGCGATACGTCGAGAGAACGTCGCAGGGAAGAAGTGCACCCTTACGTCATCGACGTCGCAGTCAGTGAGTATTAGACCAATACGTCGGGGCGCGCGGCGAGGGAGACGAGATCGGAGCAACGGCGGAGCGCCCACCAGCGGAGTAATCCCGTACGTCAGATCCGCCCGCGTGGATGAGGCCGGGATACGCCTGGCTTGCTTGCGTGACGAGCCGCGCGGCTTAGCCGCCGTTCATCGCGAGGCGTACCCTCAGGGGCATGGGATCCCCCCGGCTTCCCCAGCCCCGCACCTCCTCGGCGCTCGCCGTGCTCGGCAAGCGCTTCATCGCCGCCCTCGTGCTCCTCGCGGTCGGCCTGCTCGCCGTCAAGTTCCTCGCCGGCATCGTCATCGGGCTCATCACCACCGTCCTGACCGTCGTCGCGGTCGTGGCGCTCGTGATCGCCGGCCTCTGGGCCTACCGGCGCCTCTAGCGGCGTGATCTACCTCGCGCTCTGCGTGCTCTCCGGCTTCGCCGGGGGCTTCGTCGCCCGCGTGAAGGGCTCCTCGTTCTTCCTCTGGTTCCTCATCGCGGCGGTCCTGCCGATCCTCGGCGTGGTCGGCGCCCTGCTCTACCGGGTCGATCGCGACGAGCTTCGGCGGCAGTGCCCGAACTGCGGGAAGGTGGTCAAGCTCCACGACGCCCTGTGCACCCGCTGCGGTGCCGAGCTCGATTTCCCGGAGACGGCGATCGTGCCCGAGTCCCAGGCGCGGGCGGTACCCTGAACCGCCCGTCAGACGTCGTCCAGAGCCCGAGCGCCAGCGAAGGGCGGCCGGACGAAACCGCTCTGCAGCAGGAAGGAGTCGTAGCGATGCGCGCAGTCGATGCCGTCATGGAGTGCCTCAAGGCCGAAGGCGTCGACGTCGTATTCGGCTATCCGGGCGGCGCGAACCTCCCGACCTACGACGCGTTCTACGACGCCGACATCAAGCACGTCCTCGTCCGCCACGAGGCCGGCGGCGGGCACGCCGCCGAGGGCTACGCCAAGGCGACGGGCAAGGTGGGCGTCTGCTTCGCGACCTCGGGGCCGGGCGCGACCAACATCGTCACGCCGCTCACCGACGCGATGATGGACTCCGTCCCCGTCGTCTTCTTCACCGGCCAGGTGCGCACCGACCTGCTCGGCACGGACGGCTTCCAGGAGGCGGACACGTTCGGCATCACCATGCCGATCGTCAAGCACTCCTTCATGATCCAGCACCCGACGGAGATCCCGCGGGTCATCCACGAGGCGTTCCACATCGCCCGCACCGGGCGCCCGGGGCCGGTGCTCATCGACATGCCGACCGACCTCACCCGCGTGGAGATCGACTACGAGCCGGTCGGCGACGTGCGGCTGCCGGGCTACCAGCCGACCACCGAGGGCAATCAGAAGCAGATCCGGCTCGCCGCCAAGGCGATGGCCCACGCGCGCCGGCCCGTCCTCTACGTCGGCGGCGGCGTCGTCAACGCCGACGCGGCGGCGGAGCTCACCGAGCTCGCGACACTCGACCGCTTCCCCGTCACCTGCACGCTGATGGGGCTCGGCGCCTTCCCGGCCCCGCACCCCCAGTGGCTCGGCTGGCTCGGGATGCACGGGACGCGGACCGCCAACTACGCGATGGACGAGGCCGACCTGATCGTCGCGATCGGCGCACGCTTCGACGACCGGGTGACCGGCAAGCTGTCGGAGTTCGCGCCGCGGGCGAAGTTCGTCCACATCGACGTCGACCCCGCCGAGATCTCCAAGAACGTCCCGGCCCACATCCCGATCGTCGGCGACGCGAAGAACATCCTCGCCCGCCTGGTGACGGAGTACCGCGCGCAGGACCACGACCCGGCCCGGCTGAGCGGGTGGTGGGAGCGCATCGACCGCTGGCGGACCCAGCACCCGCTGCGCTACGAGGACTCCGCGGACTCGGAGATCAAGCCGCAGTACATGATCGAGGCGCTCTACGAGGCGACGGGCGGCGAGTGCATCCTGGCCTCCGACGTCGGCCAGCACCAGATGTGGGCGGCGCAGTACTTCCACTTCTCCGCGCCCCGCCGGTGGATCACCTCCGGCGGCCTGGGGACGATGGGCTTCGGCCTGCCGGCCGGCATCGGCGCGGCGGTCGGCAGGCCGGGCATGCTCACCTGCGTGATCTCCGGCGACGCGTCGATCCAGATGAACGTCCAGGAGCTCGCGACCGCCGCCGAGTACGGCATCCCGGTGAAGGTCTTCATCATGAACAACGGCTACCTGGGCATGGTCCGCCAGTGGCAGGAGCTCTTCTGGGACCGCCGCTACTCCCACGTGGACCCGGGGCGCTTCCCGGACTTCGTGAAGCTCGCCGAGGCCTACGGCGCGACCGGCATGCGCTTCGAGGACAAGACGACGCTCGTCGAGGACATGCGGCGGGCGATAGCCACGCCGGGCCCCGTGGTCGTCGACGTGCGGGTCACCCGCGAGGAGAACACCTACCCGATGATCGCCCCGGGCGCCGCCGCCCGGGACATGGTGGGGTGAGCCTGATGGGTGAGCCGGGGACCAAGGAGCTGCTGTCGCTCGAGGAGCTCGAGGCCTCCGTCTCGATGCGCTCGGGCCGCAAGCACATCGTCTCCATCCTCGTGGAGAACAAGCCGGGCGTCCTGACCCGGATCGCCGGGCTGTTCGCCCGGCGGGGCTTCAACATCGACACGCTCGTGGTGGGACCGACCGACGACGAGGCGTTCTCGCGCATCACGCTCACGCTCGACGGGGCGATGCACCCGATCGACCAGGTGACCAAGCAGCTCCACAAGCTGGTCAACGTGCTCAAGATCCGCGACCTCGACCCGTCGGAGACCGTCGCGCGGGAGCTCGCGATGTTCAAGGTCGCCGCCGACGGCCCGAGCCGATCGGAGGTCCTCCAGATCGCCGACATCTTCCGCGGCAAGGTCATCGACGTCACCCGGCGCTCGGTGATCGTCGAGATCGCCGGCACCGCCGACAAGATCGAGGCGTTCGAGCGGATGGTGCGCCCGTTCGGCCTCATCGAGATGGCCCGGACGGGCGAGATCGCCATCTCCCGCGGGCGGGGGGAGACCTAGCGGGCGATCGGGGCGGCGCCGCGACGGCGCCGCCCCTCGCCCGTGAGCCCTACTCGGCGACGCGCTTGTAGTTCTGCGCCGTCTCGTAGTTGAGGACCTCGCCGACCGTCTTGAGGCCGCCCGGCGCGTCCTTGTCGACGTCGTGGGCGAAGACGGCCTTAGAGGACGCCTGACCCACCTGGGTGAAGTCGAGGTCGCCGGCCACCAAGCCCTCGGTCTTGACGCCCGACAGCTGGCGGAACGCGTCGATGATGCCTTGGCGCGAGAGGTCCTTGTTCTCGCACGCCTTCTCGAGAACGGAGTTCATGACCTGCGCCTCGCTGTAGCCCGTGACCACGGCCTGCTGCGGGACGCCCTTCGGGTAGGCCTTCTCGTAGTCGCCCGCCAGCTTGCGCACGGCCGGGCTGTCCGACGCGTAGGTCGCGTTCGAGTTGAACACGGTGACCGTCTCGGCGAGCGTGTCGCCGACCGGCGTCTTGAGCAGCTGCGGTGCGAAGACCGGGCCGTTGGTCCCGATCGGCACGTTGAGGCCGCTGGACTTCGCGACCCCCGCCAGCGAGGCGAGCTGCCCGGGGGCGGTGGTGACCCAGATCGCCTTGACGCCCTCGCGCTTGAACTTGGCGGCGGCGCCCGACATGTCCTCGTCGGTGGCCTTGATCTTCTGCTCGACGACCCGCAGGCCGAACTGCTCGGCGGCGTACTTGACGCCGACCAGACCGCCCTCGCCGAAGTCGCCCTCGAAGTAGAGGTCGCCGATCGCGTCGCCCTTCTTGAGGCCCTTGTTCTCCATCAGCCACTCGATGCCGTTGATGGCCTCGAGGTCGTAGGTGGCGCCGACGATCGCCACGCTCTTGGCGTCGAGGAACGCCGGCGGCCACGCCGCGGCGACGGCGAGCATGTTGTCACGCTGGAAGGTCGGCAGCAGCGCCGCGATGATCGGGGAGCCGACGACCTGGCTGACCGCAGCCACGTCGGGCTCTGAGTCGCGGTAGAGGGAGACAGCCTTCTGGACGTCGTAGGCGGCGTCCTTGTTGACGAGCTTGATCTGGCGGCCGCAGACGCCGCCCGCGGCGTTGCGCTCCTTCCAGTAGAGCTCCTGCGACTGGGTGAACGCCGTGGCCAGCGGGGCGAAGACGCCGCTGAGGTCGGTGAGCTGGAGGAGCGAGATGGAGTCGGCGGTGACGCCCGGGCCCGTCTTGACCTGGCCGGCGGCGCCGCCGCCTCCACCGCCTCCGCCTCCGGCGTCGTCCTCCGCCTTGCCGCAGGCGGCGACGGTGAGCGCGAGCAGCAGCGTGAGGCAGATCGCCGTCAGGCGGGCGAAGCGGGACTTCATGTGGATCTCTCCTTGGGAGGGGACGTGGGGGCCGGGGCCGCGGGCCCCGGGTCGGTGGAACGAAGGCTCTCGGCGGGCGCGGGCGTGGGCGCGGCGCTCGCGCGGCGGGTGCGCCACAGCGAGCCGATGCCGCCGGGCGCGAAGACGAGGATCGCGACGATCGCCGCGCCGAAGGCGAAGCGCGCCGCCTGCCCCGGCTCGACGCCGCCGCCCGCCCCGGGCTGGGCCAGGAGCGGCAGGGAGTCGGAGTAGTGGTCGAGCACCTTGGGCAGCATCGAGACGAAGGCGCCGCCGAGGACCGCCCCGCGGATCGAGCCGAGGCCGCCGATGACGATCATCGCCAGGAACTCGACGGAGAGGTTGAGGCCGAAGCTCTCGGGGACGATCCGGTTGAAGATCAGCGCCAGCAGCACGCCCGACAGGCCGGCGTACATCGAGGAGATCGTGAACGCGGCCGCCTTGTAGCGGCTGACGTCGACGCCCATGACCGCGGCGGCGACCTCGGAGTCGCGCACCGTCTCGAGCGCGCGGCCGGGCCTGCCCTCGACGAGGTGGCGCCCGTAGTAGTAGGCGAGCGCCACCAGCGCGAGGCCGAGGTACCAGAGGCGCTCGAGCTCCTCGAACGGGACGCCCGCGACGGTCAGCTCCGGGTCGCCGTCGGTGAAGGCGAAGCCGGCGAGGTTGAACGGCTGGGCGTCGCGGCCGTTGAAGCCGCCCGTGAGGTCGGTCGCGTTGAAGAGGATGTGCTGGCCGATGAAGACCAGGCCGATCGAGGCGATGCCGAGGTAGATGCCGCGCAGGCGGCCCGAGATCGGGCTGTAGAGCGCGCCCGCGAGCCCCGAGAGCGCGACCGCGAGGACCATGGACAGCAGCGGCGGCAGCCCGAGCCCGGTCGCCGAGCTCAGGCCGAGGCCCTCCTCCCCCGCGAAGTAGCAGTAGCCGTAGGCGCCGACCGCGGCGAAGAACGCGTGGGCGAGCGAGAGCTGGCCCGTCGTGCCGGTGAGGATCGTCAGGCCGATCGCGCCGATGATCGCGGCCATCGCGAACAGCCCCGTCTGCAGCCAGAACGCCTCGAGGAAGAAGGGCATGAGGAGGGCGAGGACCCACAGCACGATCACGCCGAGCCGGCCCGTCCGCCCGATGCCGCTCAGGCGCTCAGACACGCGTGAGCTCCCGCGTCCCGAACAGGCCCGACGGCCGCCACAGCAGGACGAGGACCATGACGATGTAGGGCGCGACCTGGCTGAGGCCGCGGCCGAGGAAGGCGATCTCGTCCTGATAGCCGCCCGAGAGGGTGACCACCACACCGATGATCAGCCCGCCGACGACGGCGCCGGCGACGGAGTCCAGCCCGCCGAGGATGGCGGCCGGGAACGCGCTCAGCGCGGCGAGGCCCGACGTGCGGTCGACGCCCGGAGTGGGGAAGGTGGTGAGGAAGATCGCTCCGACCGCCGCGAGGACGCCGGCGATGAACCAGGCGCCCGTCGCCACGCGCGAGAGGCGGATGCCCATCAGCGCGGCGGCCTCGCCGTCCTCGGCGGCGGCGCGCATGGAGACCCCCCAGGGCGAGTAGCGGAACGCGGCGATGAAGCCGCCGAGCAGCAGGAGGGCGACGACAGCCGCGGCGACGCGGGCCTCGGGCACGCCGAACTCGCCGAAGCGCACGACGCCCGAGCCCCACGGGTCGCCGATGTTGAGGACCTCCTGGCCGATCTGCCGCGCGAGCTCCGTGGCGAGGATGATGTCGATGCCGATCGTCGCGATCGTCACCGTGTCGGCCGCGCGGCCACGGACGTGGCGGAGGATGACCAGGTAGAGCAGCGCGGCGGCGAGCGCCGCGGCGGTCACCCCGACGAGGACGGCGGGCAGGAAGCCGAGGTCTCCGGCCAGCTTGGCGATCAGGAACGCGCCGAGCAGCACGATCGACCCGTGGGCGAAGTTGATCACCCGCGTCGATTTGAAGATGATCACGAACCCGATCGCCAGCAGGGCGTAGACGAAGCCCAGCGACAGGCCGTTGATGAGCAGCTCGATGAACTGGGTCATGTCGTGCCCTCCCCGGGCTCGGAGGTGGTGGTGCGCTGGGCCCCCTGCGCGGCCGCGGCGCCCAGGTAGGCCTCGATGACCGCCGGGTCGGCCTGCACCTCGGCGGGGGGGCCGTCGGCGATCAGGCGTCCGAAGTCGAGCACCGTCACGCGGTCGGCGAGCCCCATCACGAAGGCCATGTCGTGCTCGACGAGGACGATCGAGATGCCCAGCTCGGCCCGGACCCGCTCGATCGTCTTCGCCATGCCGTGGGTCTCGCCGGCGTTCATCCCCGCCACGGGCTCGTCGAGCAGCAGCAGCGCGGGCTCGGCGCACAGCGCGCGGGCGAGCTCGACGCGCTTGCGGTTGCCGTAGGAGAGCTCGGCGACCCGCCGGTCGAGATGCTGGTCGAGCTCGAGCAGCTCGGCGATCTCGCGCACCCGGCCCTCCTGCTGGCGGCGCTCGCGGCGCGCGCCGGGGAGCCCGAGGCCGGCGGCGACGAACCCGGAGCGGGTGAGGCGGTGGCGGCCGAGCAGGAGGTTGTCGCCCACGGTCGCGGTGGGGGAGAGGGCGATGTTCTGGAAGGTGCGGCTGATCCCCAGCTCGGCGATGCGGTGGGGGCGCAACCCGATGAGGCGCCTGTCGCCGTAGCGGACGCTGCCCGAGGTGGGGGCGTAGACGCCGGTGAGGACGTTGAGCGCCGTCGACTTGCCGGCGCCGTTGGGGCCGATGACGGCGTGCACGGTCCCCGGCTCGACGCGGAAGGAGACGTCCTCGAGCGCGGTGATGCCGCCGAAGCGCACCGTCAGGCCGTCGGCCACGAGCTCCTTGACGTCGCGCCCGCCCGGCCGCGCGTCCTGGGCGGTCGTGGCCGCCGCCGGCGCCTTGCCGTTGGTTCGCGGGCCCGCCGCGGCGGCGGCCGAGCCGCCGAGGTAGCGCTCCTGGACCTCCGAGCTCGAGGTCAGCTCGGCGGCGGTGCCCCGCAGCGTGACCCGCCCGACCTCGAGGACGTAGGCGGACTCGGCGACGTCGAGGGCCATCGCGGCGTTCTGCTCGACGAGCACGACGGAGGTGCCCTGGCGGTTGATCTCGCGGATGACCTCGGCGATCCGCTCGACGATCTGAGGCGCGAGGCCCAGCGACGGCTCGTCGAGGAGCAGCAGCTTGGGCTCGCTCATCAGCGCGCGGCCGATGGCGAGCATCTGCTGCTCGCCGCCCGAGAGCAGGACGGCGCGCTGGCGGCGGCGCTCCTGCAGACGGGGGAAGAGGTCGACGACGCGCTCGTGCGCGCGCTTGCGCTCGGCGGCGCTGCGGACGGTGATCGCGCCGGCGCGCAAATTCTCCTCTACGGTCAGCTCGCCGAAGATGCGCCGGCCCTCGGGGACCTGGACGATCCCGGCGCGGACGACGTCGGCGGGCCCGGTGCCGCGGACGTCGCGGCCCTCGAAGCGCACGACGCCCTCGTCGGCGACGCCGTTCTGCAGCGGCAGGGTCCCGGAGATCGCGCGCAGGAGCGTGCTCTTGCCGGCGCCGTTGGCGCCCAGCACGGCGACGACGGTGC
>JALYMV010000038.1 GCA_030773575.1 Actinomycetota bacterium | reverse complement strand
GCCCGCGGGGGGCCGGACCCGCTCGCGGTCGCCTCGCTGCTCTTCGGGCTCGCCGCCCTCGCGCTGCTCGTCCTCACGCTCGGACTCGGCTTCTTCTTCGCCCTGCTCTTGGCGGCGGCGGGCTGGCTGTGCGCGGTCAGCGCGCGGCGGCGCCTCGCCACCGACCCCGGCCGCGGCGGGGAGGGGATCGCCCACGCGGGGCGCATCATCTCGCTCATCGCCCTCGGCCTCGCCGTCGTCGCGATGATCGTCTGGCTCGTGCTGATCGCCGGCGGCTTCTCGCTCGAGGAGTTCCGCGAGGACCTCCAGCGCGAGCTCGACCGCCGGCGCGAACAGCGCCGGGACACGGGCGCGCAGGAGGCCTCGGCCGAGGGTGGTCCGCTAGGGTGAGCCGCGCCGTCGAATGGCGTTGTCAGGTGGATCGAACGGAAGCGATATGACCGCACCCGGCACCCTGCTGCAGATCCCGAACGCGCTCAAGCCGACCGACGGCCGCTTCGGGGCGGGGCCCTCGAAGGTCCGCCCGCAGCAGCTCGCCAACCTGGCCGGCCCGGGCGCGGCGATCATGGGCACCTCGCACCGCCAGAAGCCGGTCAAGGCGGTGGTGGGGGAGATCCGCGCGGGGCTGCGCGAGCTCTTCTCGCTCCCCGAGAGCTACGAGATCGCGCTGGGCAACGGCGGCACCACCGCGTTCTGGGACGCCGCCACCTTCGGGCTCGTGCGCGAGCGTGCGCTCCATCTCGCTTATGGGGAGTTCTCGGCCAAGTTCGCCAGGTGCACCGCCGGCGCGCCCTTCCTCGCCGACCCGGTCGTGATCTCCGCCGAGCCGGGCGACGCCCCGGAGCCGGTGGCCGACCCGTCGGCCGACCTCATCGGCTGGGCGCACAACGAGACCTCGACCGGCGTGATGGTCCCGGTGACCCGGCCCGAGGGTGACGCGCTCGTGGCCATCGACGCGACCTCCGGCGCCGGCGGCCTGCCGCTCGACGCCGCCCAGGCCGACGTCTACTACTTCGCGCCGCAGAAGTCCTTCGCCGCCGACGGCGGACTGTGGCTCGCGGTGCTCAGCCCGGCGGCCCAGGAGCGCATCGCGCAGATCGCCGCGTCGGGCCGCTGGATCCCCGAGTTCCTCTCGCTCGCCACGGCGCTCGAGAACTCCCGCAAGGACCAGACCTACAACACCCCCGGGATCGCGACACTGCTGCTGCTCGCCGACCAGATCGGCTGGATGAACGCCGGGGGCGGCCTCGACCACTGCGTCGGGCGCACCACCGCCTCCTCGCAGGCGCTCTACGGGTGGGCGGAGGCCTCGGAGTACGCGACGCCGTTCGTGGCCGACCCCGCCAAGCGCTCCCTCGTGATCGGCACGATCGACTTCGCCGAGACGGTCGACGCCGCCGCGCTCGCCGCCACGCTGCGCGCCAACGGGATCGTCGACGTCGAGCCCTACCGCAAGCTGGGGCGCAACCAGCTGCGGGTGGCGATGTTCCCGGCGATCGAGCCCGCCGACGTGCAGGCGCTGACCGCCTGCATCGACTGGGTGGTGGAGCAGGGGGCGGGCGCGTGACCCGCGTCCTGGTGGCCGAGAAGATCGGCGAGTCGGGGATCGAGCTCCTGCGCTCCCACTTCGACGTCGATGTGCGCACGGACTGGAGCGACGGCGAGCTCGAGCGGGCGATCGGCGACTACGAGGGGATCCTCATCCGGTCGGCCTCCCGGCTCACCGCCGACGTCCTCGCCCACGCCGGCCGGCTGCGGGCGATCGGCCGCGCGGGCGTCGGGGTCGACAACGTCGACGTCCCCGCCGCGACCAAGCGCGGGATCATCGTCGCCAACGCGCCCCAGTCCAACGTGGTGACCGCTGCCGAGCACACGCTCGCGCTGCTGCTCGCGCTCGCCCGCAACGTCCCCCAGGCGCACGGCGCGCTCGTCGCCGGGCGCTGGGACCGCTCGAAGTACTCGGGCGTCGAGCTGATGGACAAGACCCTCGGCATCCTCGGCTTCGGCCGGATCGGCCAGCTCGTCGCCCATCGCGCGCAGGGCTTCGGCATGCACGTGATCGGGTTCGACCCGTTCGTGGGTGCCGAGCGCTACCGCGAGCTCGGCGTGGAGAAGGCCGAGACCTCCGACGACGTCTACGCCGTCGCCGACTTCCTCACCCTCCACCTCCCCAAGACCCCGGAGACCGAGGGCTGGCTCGACGCCGAGGCGCTCGCCAAGTGCAAGGACGGCGTGCGGATCCTCAACGTCGCCCGCGGGCCGCTGATCGTCGACGAGGACCTCAAGGCCGCCCTGGACTCCGGCAAGGTCGGCGGCGCGGCGCTCGACGTCTTCCGCTCCGAGCCGACCACGGAGCACCCGCTGTTCGGCTATCCGAACGTCGTCGTCACCCCGCACCTCGGCGCCTCGACCGCCGAGGCAACCGACCGCGCCGGCTACCAGGCCGCCGAGCAGGTCGTCGCGGCGCTCACCGGCGGGAGCGTGACCACCGCGGTCAACGTGCCGGCGGTCGCGGCGGAGGACCTCGAGGTCCTCGGCCCCTATCTCGGCCTCAGCCGCTCGCTGGGCAAGCTCGCGACGGCGCTCGTCGAGGGCTCCTCGGTCGACCGCGTCGAGGTCGAGTACCTCGGCCGCCTCGCCGAGCGCGACGTCCGCCCGCTGAGCGTCGAGGTGCTGCTCGGCGTCCTCGCCGGCAAGACGGAGGAGGAGCTCAACGCGGTCAACGCCCCCGCCGTCGCGCAGGAGCGCGGCATCGAGGTGGCCGAGACCAAGCGCACGAGCGCGCGCGACTTCTCCGACCTCGTTCGGGTCACGATCGTGGCGGGGGAGACCCGCACCCGCGTCGTCGGCACCACGGTCGGCCACCGCAACCGCCCGCACCTGCTGGAGGTCTGGGGGGAGCGCTTCAACCTGCAGCTCGGCCGGCACGTCGCGCTGTTCCGCTACCGCGACGTGCCCGGGATGATCGGCCGGGTCGGCACCGTCTTCGGCGAGCACGGGATCAACATCCACTCCGCCGCGGTCGGCGCGGTGCCCGACGAGGGCGGGGGAGAGGCCGGCTCCGGCCTCGCGGTGATGGTCGTCACCGCCGACCGGCCCGTGCCGCAGGCGTTCGTCGACCAGATCGCCGGCGGGGACGGCTTCACGGACGGCCGAGCGGTCGAGCTCTGACAGGAAGCACCGATGAACCTGCGTTACGACCCAGGCAGCGATGCCGCTTACATTTCGCTTGGCCCCGACAGTGAGACTGTTGAAACGACCGTGAGCCTTGCAGAGCTGGTTGACGAGGAGTTCGCTGATCTGCCGGCGCTTGAGCACATCAACCTGGACTTTTCGGCGTCCGGCCGTCTGACTGGCATCGAAGTGCTCAACGCCTCGTTGGTCCTGCCGAAGTCCGCCATGTAGGTGGTCGATCCCCGTCTGCCTCGAGCAATAGCGACCCTTCTTATCCGGCATGCAGACTGATCCGAGCGGAGTCGCGAGCTTGCCGCGTCGGGGTCTCGTTGGTGCGGCGGTGCTCGCGAATCTGCTGACGTTCGCTCCGACTGCGCGAGATGCTGGGGTGGTCGTCGTAGCGTATGCCGCCGTAGGGCTGCTGCCTTTGCCGCTGGTCGTCGCAGATATGGAAAAGTCGGCCTTCTACGCCGCGGCTTTGACGATCAGTGGCGTGTACGTCGTCGTCGCATGGGCTTTGCTCTTGCTCGGTGGCGTCGCTTATGCGCCTGGAGCCGTGCTTCTGCTGGCCGCTTGCGTGGTACCGGCATTGGACAATGACTTCCCTGCCAGGAGTGTGGGCGCTGCCGTACGCCTGGCACTAACCGCGATCCTCGTGGTAGTGGCTGTCGAGCCCTTGACCGCGATCGTCCCCTGATCGCGTTGGGAGGGATGGAAGTACATGGTGATCAGACGCTTCTTCGAGAAACGCAAGCTGCTTCGCAACCTCGCTCCCGGCGAAGAAGTGATCCTGCCGTGGGAAGACTTCTCCGACCCCGAATTGAAGAAGGAGATCGAGCAGGCACGGCCGGCGTTTGAAGCGGCAGAGCGCGCGGTGGTCGAGGACCTTCGGAAGGCGGGTCTGGAGGTCCGGTCGGTGTACGACTTGTTCGGCGATCTCGACTATCGCGCCCAGGTGCCGGTCCTGGTCGACTGGCTCGGCCGCACGGACGACGTGTATCTCAAGGAGATGCTGGTGCGAGCCATGGGGATGCCGTGGGCGAAGCCTGCGGCGATCGAGCCGCTCTTCGCGGAGTTCCGCAACCTCGAGCGGTCCGATGTATATCGGTGGGCGGCGGGCAATGCGATCGATATGCTCCATCTCGGGCGATCGGCCGCCGATGAGCTCATCGAGCTCGCACTCGACCGCCGGTACGGTAGGGCCCGAAAGATGGTGGTCGAGGCCCTGGGGCGGACCGGCTCGCCAGAGGCGCTGGAGCCGTTGGTCAGCCTGCTCGACGACGATCAGGTCGCCGGCCATGCGACGGTAGGGCTCCGCCGTCTGGGCATGGTGGAGAGCCGTCCGCACCTCGAGCGGATGCTCGACCACCCACAGGACTGGGTCCGAGCCGAGGCCAAGCGCGGTCTGCGCAAGCTCGACAAGAGGTTCGGAAACGACGCGGTCTGACGGGGTGGGCTCCCCTGGCGGTGCATCCGTGGCTCTCTTGTGGTCCACATACGCGATACAGCAGGCGCGAACCCTCAGCGCAGAATGGGAGCGATCACGTCGTCGGTCTGCCCCGACGCCACAAGGGGGATCATCGGTGCGCGAGGGGCGAGCCGGGTCGGAGAACGACGACACGGACGGGCGCGCGGTCGAGCTGTAGCGCTTCCCAGCGCGCCCGGGTGGGAGTACGGTTGGCATGCAACCGCTCGTCGTCGAAGGAGAGGAGACGCCTCATGGAGTCCTCCGCCCGCGTCCTGGTCGTCGCCAACCGCACGGCCGCCACGCCCGCCCTGCTCGCCGCCGTGCGCGAGCGCGCCGCCGGCCCGCCGTGCACGTTCACCCTGCTCGTCCCGAGCACCGCTCACGGGCTGCACGCGCTCGTCGACCCCGAGGATCAGGGCACGACGGAGGCCGAGCAGACGATCGAGCTGGCGCTGCCGCTGCTCGAGGAGGCGGCCGGGGCGCCCGTCGAGGCGATGGTCGGGGTCGCCGAGCCGCTCGCCGCGATCCAGGACGCGATCAACCTCCACGGCTTCGACGAGATCATCCTCTCCACGCTGCCCAAGCGGGTCTCGCGCTGGATGCGGCTCGACCTGCCGCACAAGGTGGCCGGCCTCGGCCTGCCGGTGACCACCGTGGTGGCCCGCGGGGCGCAGCCGGCGGCCGCGCCCTGATCCGCGTCGGCGGGCCTACTGCTCGTCGTCGTCGTCGCCTGACCTGACGCCCGGCTTCGCCATCAGGTCGTGCGCCTTCGCCTTGACGTTGTCGGGGACGAAGCGGCCCGTGCGTCCCTGGACCTTGGTCATCACCGAGCCGGCGACGAGCTGCTCCTTGCCCTCCATCATCGCCTTGAAGCCCTGCTCGGCGACCTGCGCGGGGTCGTCCTGCACGCGCGGGTCGCCGATCGGCGTGTCGGTGAGCTCGGCGCGCTCGAAGAACTCCGTCTCCGTCGGGCCCGGCATGAGCGAGGTGACCGTCACGCCCGTGTCGGAGAGCTCCTCGCGGATCGCCACGGAGAAGGACTGCACGAACGCCTTGGAGGCGTTGTAGACGGCGTGGTTGGTGCCGGGCATCGTCGAGGCGATCGACGACGTGAACATGATCCGGCCCTCGCCGCGAGCGGCCATCGCCTGCACCGCGTGCTTGGCAAGGTGGACGGTGCCGCGGACGTTGAGGTCGATGACCCGCAGCTCGCGCTCGAGCTCGTTCTCGGCGAACGGGCCGCCGGCGCCGACGCCCGCATTGAGCGCGATGGCGTCGAGCCCGCGGCCGAGGCCCTTGACGTGCGCCCACAGCTCGTCGACGCCCGCGTCCGTCGCCAGGTCGGCGCGGACGGCCTCGACCTGCCCGCCGAGCGCCGCGAGCTCGGAGCGGGCGGCTTCGAGCTCGGCGTCCTCGGCGGCGATCACCAGGTCGAACCCGTTGGAGGCGAACTGCCGGGCGAGCTCGAGGCCGATGCCGCTCGAGGCGCCCGTCACGATGGCGAGGGGGCGTGAGGTGGAAGCGTCCATGCCCCACCCCTTCCCGGCGGGCCGCGCCGGCATGCACTAGCGTGGGCGGTTCGTCCAATCCGGGGGGTCCCTGCTGAGAGGGGCTGAGAGGGCGCTGCCTAGCGCCGACCCGTCGAACCTGATCTGGGTCACGCCAGCGAAGGGAGAGCCATATGCGCGCCGTCCAGTTCCACGGGCCCGGCCGGCCCGTCACCCTCGAGGACATCGACCGGCCGGCGCCGGGCCCGGGGCAGGTCCTCGTCGAGGTCGAGGCCGCGGGGGTCTGCGGCACGGAGCTGCACTTCCTCGACGGCCTCCTCACGCCCGCCAGAACGCCTATCGTCCTCGGCCACGAGGTCGCGGGCCGGGTCGCCGAGCTGGGCGCGGGAGTCAGCGGCTGGACGACCGGGGACCGCGTGGCGGTGCACTACTTCCATCCGTGCCGGCACTGCCGCCCTTGCCGGACGGGCGCAGAGCACCTCTGCGACGCGCCGGAGGGCTTCCTCGCCTTCGTGACCGACGGCGGCTTCGCGGAGTACGTCTGCGTCCCGGCCAGCGCGCTGGTCGGAGTCCCCGAGGGACTCAGCGCGGCCGAGGCGGCGCCGCTCTGCTGCAGCGCCACCACCGCCCTGCACGCCCTCGGCATCGCCGAGCTGGCGGTGGGCGACAGCGCGGTGGTCTACGGCTGCGGCGGGGTCGGTCTCGCCCTGGTGCAGGTGCTCAAGCTCGCCGGCGTCCGGTCGATCGCGGTCAGCCGCTCAGCCGCCAAGCTCGAGCGGGCGCGCGCCCTGGGCGCCGAGGTGGCGATCGACGCGAGCGACGGCCGGGTCGCCGAGCAGGTCAGGGACGCCACCGGGGGGCGTGGAGCCGAGACGGTGTTCGAGCTGGTCGGGACGGCCGCGACCATGCGCGAGTCGGTCGCCGCGCTGGGCAAGCGGGGGCGGCTCGTCTTCGTCGGCTACTCGTTCGACGCCTTCGAGGTGAGCCCGCTCGCACTCGTCGTGCCCGAGCTCAGCATCCGCACGTCGGTGGGCAACACCCATGCCGAGCTCGCCGACGTCCTGGCGCTGGCGGCCGACGGGCGGCTCGAGCCCGTGATCCACGAGGTGGCTCCGCTCAGCGACGCCGAGCGCGTCCTCGGCGACCTGGCGGCGGGCCGCGTGGTCGGCCGGTCGGTCCTCGCGCCCTGAGCGGCGCCCCGCACCCGGGGCGCCGCTCACCGCGCTCAGAGCCGCGTGGCGGTCAGCGTCGACCTGGTCGTCCGGCCGTCGCGCGTGATCGAGATCTTGATCCGGTGCTCGCCCCGCTCGAGGCCGCGCGGCGACAGCGACAGCCGCTGGAGCCGGCCTGCCGCGACCTGGCGGGCGGGGTAGCGGCGGACGACGCGCTCGCGGCGGTTGGTCACCGTGACCTCGACCCGAGCGGCCTGGTTGAGCCGGTAGGCGATGCCCAGCGAGCGGGATTCCGTCCCACCGAACACGGGGCGGGAGAGCTTGAACTTGCCGAGTGTCCCGCACCGGTCGCGCCCGAAGAACGAGCGCCGGGGGCCGAAGCGGCCATCCGACTTGCCGAGCGTGACGCGGACGGTGTCGGCCTGACCGTTGGGCGCGTCGATCCGGAACCGGGCGAAGTAGAAGCCGTTGGGGACCTTCCGGCCGCGCGCGTCACGGCCGTTCCACGTGAACGACTCCGTCTTGTTCGTGAACCGCTTGACCCTCCGCTCGCCGGTGATCGTGCGACCACGCGACTGCTGGAAGATGTCGACGGTGACCGGGTTGTTCACGCGGCGCTGGAACCGGAGCTCGAGCCCGCCGCTGCGCCCCGTCCCGCGAGCGCCGGCCGAGGCGAGTCCTGCGCGTGAGGTGCACGCGGTCGGCGACTGGGACTGGGACTGGGACTGGGGCTGGGACTGGGACGTCGCCGGCGTCGGCCGGGGAGCGCCAGCGGCCGGCGCCCCTCCCCGCGCCGGGTTGTCGACGACCGGGCCCGAATCCCCGGCGGGCGGGTCCGAGAACGAGTAGAACCCGCCCGTCATGTCGGCGGCGACGACGCTGCCCTTGTAGAAGACCATGTCCCAGATCAGCGGCCGGAAGCTGATGAAGGCCGCGAAGAACGGGATCAGCACCGGATCGACGAGCTGGTCGTAGATCGGCCGCGTCGGCGTCCCGGCGGGGACGATGAAGCCGACCTCCTTCGGGCGCTCGTTGCGCCCGGCGAACGCCGCGGAAGCGTCGAGCACGGTCACGCCGGAGTGGTAGCCGGAGAGGTAGATCCGGTCGCCGACGATCTGCTGGTTGTGGGGTGAGAAGTTGAGGTTCTGCGCCGGACGTGCCGCGGCGTTGGTCCACGTGGTCGTCAGCGCAGCCTCCGACGCCTCCTTCACCTTGGCCACCTTCTCGGCGGTGCCGGCGCCGTCCTTGGCGTTGGCGAAGCTGCCCTGCCCGAGGGCCTTGAGGTCGGTGGCATCGACGATCCACATCGGGGTCGCCTTGTCGCCGTTGCCCTGCGCCTTGCCGCAGCCCTTCTCCTGATCGGCCGCGGTCTGGTCGCCGAGGAAGTTGAAGCCCTCCGCCGGCATGGTCACGTACCGGCGCCCGTTGCGGATCACGACGTCGATGGTGTGCGAGTACCAGTCCCTGCGGCACTCCGGCGTCAGGTCCCATTGCGCGAGCAACTGCTTGTTGGCCCCGACCGCCGCCCTCGGGTCGGTCACGTCGTAGATCAGGAAGCCCGTGTCGAAGCCCCCGGCGACGTACATGAGGGTGCG
>JALYMV010000037.1 GCA_030773575.1 Actinomycetota bacterium | reverse complement strand
AGAGGCCGAAGTGGGCGGTGCCGTCCTTGTTGAGGTCGTAGGTCCGGGTGCCGGACTTCTGGCGGTCGAGCGTGGTCGAGCCGTCGAGCGAGCGGAACGGGTAGACGACCGGGTTCTTCTCGTTGCCCGGCCGCGGGCCGCCCTGGGCGGCGAAGCCGTTCATGTCCGTCGACCAGCCGATGCCGTAGAGGTAGCGCTGGTTGCGGTGCGGCTTGAGCGCCTTCCACTCCTCGAGGAACCGCTCTGTCGTCTTCTCCGCGGGTGTGACGACACCGCCGAGGCCGAGGATCCGCCGGTAGGAGTTCGGTGTGCTCCAGCTATGGGAGGAGAGGACGCCGCCGTAGTCCATCGACTCGACGATCGCGAGCGCCTGGTCGCGGCCGACGACGCTCATGTGGTCGGGGTCGAAGATCATCTTCTTGTCGGCCAGGCGGCGGATCAGGTAGGCGCCGAGCTCGGTCAGCCCCTGCTGGTTGCAGTGCGGCGCGGGCGGATAGACCGGCGTCTGGTCCTGGGGCAGGAACATCCCGGCGATGGCGCCGGCCAGCTCGTCGCGCCCCGGCTCGGGAGAGGTGGTGATCTGCTCCTCGTCGTGGTCGTGCTGGACGTCCGGGCCGACGCAGGTCTGCATCGCCCAGAAGTGGTTCGTGTCGTACTTGTTGGCGCTGTTGGTCAGCACGCCGGTCGAGCCGGCGTCGCCGGCCACCCCGACGAGCCCGTTGTCGAGCTTGTTGACGAGCTGCATCTGGCGGACGCCCATCCGCTGCACGTCCTCGAGCTGGCGGTCGATCTGCGCGCGGTCGCACTGCGGCCGGTGGTTGACCTCGCCGCAGTCGAAGAGCTTCGAGATCTCGATGCCGACGACGAGCGCGAGCTTGCCCTCGTTGATGACCCGCCGGGCCTCGAACGGGTCGCGGACGATCCGCAGCCAGCCCTTGCCGGGCCCGCCGTTCTGCGCGTCGATGTAGTCGACGAGCTCGTCGAGCCGCTTGCGCTGGAGGCGGACGTTGTCCATCTCGTTGCAGCGGTTGCGCTTGAGGGGGTAGACCTCGCAGAGCACCTCGTTGTCGACGAGGAGGTTCGTGTAGAGCCGCAGGCCGCCGCGCCACGCCCGCTCGAGCCACTTGTAGTAGACCTGCTCGTGGGTATAGCTGCGGAAGTGCGGCCAGCCCTTGAAGGTCGGCCAGCCGTCCGTGTTGTGGCCCTGCACCGGATTGCCGTTGGCCAGCTGGTTCTCGAGCACGGCGCCCTGCCCGTTGGGCCCGTGGTCGGGGCAGTCGACGAGGGCGGCGGGGGCGCCCATCGGGTGCCACGGGCGGCCGCAGTGCACCGAGCCGCCGAGGAACTCGAACGCCATGCCGTGCAGGTGGGTCTCGATCAGGCCCTTCGTCTCGCCGAAGGCGGTCGCGCCCTGATGGGGCGTGCCCGACACGTTGACCTCGACCTCGGGGAACTCCGCGCAGCGCTCGGCCGGCACGAACTCGAACGCCGAGGCCGTCCGCCGGCTGGTCAGCGCGCCGTCCGTCGTGACGCCGAGCCGCTGGCCGCTCTCCTCGACGGTGAGCGAGAAGGCGTCGCCGCCCGCGCCGGCGAGCCGCCAGTCGCCGTCGGCGCTCGCCTGCGGGGAGATCGCCGCGTCGCGGGCGCCCGCGACGAGGAACGAGCCGTCGCGCGCCATCAGCAGGTAGCGCCCGAGCGCGGTCGCCTGCATGCGGAACGCCTCGGCCTCGCGCGCGCTCGCCGCGCCGGCCTCCCAGCCCGTCGCCGTCCTGGTCACGAAGCGGCCCGAGTCGGCGGCGCGCATCGACATGCACTTGCCGGCCAGCGCGTAGCGGTCCGCCGCGGCGGCCGGCCCTGCGGCCACCCCCGCAGCCGCCGACCCGACGAGGACGAGCAGGCTGAGGGACCGGCGGAGCGCGCGCATGACTGTGGATTTCTACCGGGGCGCGCCACCTCCGTGCGCCGGGTGCCGCGCCGGGCCTGCACCGCCCGGGCTCAGCCGCCCGGCAGCGCCATCCGCAGCACCTGCCGGTACACGGACCGGTACTGGCGCCCGAGCCGGCCGCTGTTGTACGGCAGCCCGTGGCGCTCGCAGATCGCGCGCACCTTCGGGGCGATCTCGCGGTAGCGGTTCGACGGCAGGTCGGGGAACAGATGGTGCTCGATCTGGAAGGAGAGGTTGCCGGTCAGCAGGTGGAAGAGCCGGCCGCCCTCGAGGTTGCACGAGCCCAGCAGCTGGCGGCGATAGAAGCCGCCGCGCGTCTCGTCGCGGTACTCCTCCTCGGTGAACGTCTCGGCACTCTCCGGGATGTGGCCGCAGAAGACGATCGTGTGCACCCACACGTTGCGGATGACGTTGGCGGCGACGTTCGCGGCGAGCGCCCGGCGAGCCCCGCGACGGCCGGCCAGCGCGGGGAAGAGCGCGTAGTCCTTGAGCAGCTGGCGCCCGCCCTTGCGCAGGAGCGCGGCGATCTCCGCGCGCGCCTGCTCGGGCGTCTTCTCCCCCCGCTTCACCGCGTCGAGCTCCATGTCGTAGAGCGCGATGCCCCACTCGAAGACCGCGGCCATCAGGAAGAAGTAGACGGGCTGGGTGAGGTAGACGGGGTGCCAGGGCTGCTCGGGCTCGACGCGCATCGCCGAGTAGCCGAGGTCGCGGTCGCGGCCGAGGACGTTCGTGTAGGTGTGGTGCTGGAAGTTGTGGGCGCGCTTCCACGACGCGGCGGTCGACGCCGCGTCCCACTCCCAGGTGCTCGAGTGGATGGCCGGGTCGCGCATCCAGTCCCACTGGCCGTGCAGGACGTTGTGGCCGATCTCCATGTTCTCGAGCACCTTGGCGAGCGTGAGCAGCGCGGTGCCGGCGACGGCCGCGGGGGCGAAGCGCGCGCCGAGCAGCAGCGCCCGGCCGGCGAGCTCGAGGTGGCGCTGGGCGGCGATGATGCGCGTGATGTAGGCGCGGTCGCGGGCGCCGAGGTCGTCGCGCACGGCCGCCCTCAGGG
>JALYMV010000036.1 GCA_030773575.1 Actinomycetota bacterium | reverse complement strand
GTGTAGCCCGACGGGAAGTCGAAGCCGGGGACGTTGCCGACGTTCGACAGCCCGCCCGCGAAGGCGACGAAGAAGAACAGCGGGAACATGATCGAGGGCAGCAGGAACTGCGGGTTGGAGATGAAGTTGTGCGTCGCGCGCCACCAGACGGCGCCCGCCACGTCGGCGAAGCGCCTCATGTCCGCACCACCCGCGTCCGCAGCGCGGCCGACGCGCCGGCGATCGCCAGCAGCGCGAGCGCGCCCGCGATCCCGAACCCCAGCGTGAGGGCCTCGGCGTCCCAGCCGATGACGAACAGCGACCGCACGCCCTCCACGAGGTAGGAGACCGGGTTGTAGGTCGCCACGGTGCGGAACCAGTCCTGCTCGATCAGCGGCCGCGGCAGGCTCGCCGAGGACAGGAAGAGCGAGACGAAGGCGAGCGGGAAGAAGCCCTGGACCGCCTCGGCGGAGCCGAAGCGCAGGCCGACGAAGGCGCCGATCGACGCGAACGCGAGGCCGATGAGCCCGGCGAGGACGAAGAGGACGAGGACGCCGCCGGCGCCGGTGGCGACCGTCACCCCGGCGACGAAGCCGACCGCGAGGTAGATCAGCCCGGCGAGGAAGGCAACCGCCATCACCCCGGCGAGCTGCCCCATGAGCAGCGCCGCGCGCCGGGTGGGGGTGAGAGCCAGGCGCGAGAGGAAGCCCGACTCGACGTCGCGGGCGAGGTCCGTCCCGGCGTTGACCATGATGAACAGGGCGCCCTGCATGAAGGCGAAGGCCATCGCGAAGTCGACGTAGGAGTCAGACGGGAAGCCCGGCAGCTTCGTCGCCGCGTCGAGCCCCGCCGAGTTGATCGCCAGCAGGAAGAGCGGGAAGACGATCGTCGGGACGACCTGCGCGGGCTGGCGGAAGGTGCGCAGCATCGAGCGGCGCGCGAGCTGCGCGACCTGGGCGCCCAGCGACCCCTGGAGGGCCCCGGTCACGTCGCCACCGGCTGCGGCTCGGCCGCCACCTGCTCGTGCTCGCCGGTGTCCTCCGCGGAGAGCTTCTTGCCCGTCTTGGCGAGGAAGACGTCGTCGAGCGAGGGGGCGTGGAGCTGGAAGTCGGCGATCGCGATCCCCTCCGCGTCGAGCGTACGGACCACGTCGGCGAGGGCGTCGTTGCCGCGCGTGAGGCGGATCGCGGCCGCGTTGGTCGGCGCGGCCGCCGGCGTGCCGAAGCGGCTCAGGACACCCTCGAGCGCGTCGCGCTGCTCGGCCGAGCGCGGGACGACCTCGAGCGCCGGGCGCCCGATCTCGCCCTTCAGCGCCTCCGGGGTGCCCTCGGCGACGATCCGCCCGGCGTCGATGATCCCGACGCGGTCGGCGAGGACGTCGGCCTCCTCGAGGTACTGGGTGGTGAGGAAGACGGTCACGCCGTCCTCCCGGGCGAGCCGGGCGACCTCCTCCCACAGGTCCGAGCGGCTCGACGGGTCCAGGCCGGTCGTCGGCTCGTCGAGGAAGAGCAGGCGCGGCCGGTGCACGAGCGCCAGCGCGAGGTCCAGGCGGCGCTTCATGCCGCCGGAGTAGCCGCCCACCTTGCGGTCGGCGGCGTCGGCGAGGCCGACGCGCGCGATGAGCTCGTCGCCGCGGCCGGCGCGCTCGGCCTTCGGGACGCCCTGCAGGGCGGTCTGCAGGCGCATGTGCTCGCGCCCGGTCAGCAGCGGGTCGAGCGCGGCCTCCTGGAGCGCGACGCCGATCGCCGCGCGCACGGCGGCGCCCTCGGAACGGATGTCGTGGCCGGCGACTCGCGCCGTGCCGGCGGTCGCCGGCAGCAGCGTCGTGAGCATCAGCACGGTGGTCGACTTGCCGGCACCGTTGGGGCCGAGGAAGCCGTAGATCTCGCCCGGCGCCACCGTGAAGTCGATCCCGTCCACCGCGCGCGGGCCCTTCTTGAACTCGCGTACGAGGCCCTCGACCTCGATCCCGTTGTCGTCTCTCATGGCGGTCACCGTAGCGGAAACTATTTGAGGTTGTCAATCTTTTAGGCATGCTACCTTTGGGCCATGCCAGCTTCCGCCGCACAGGGGGCGCAGACCGCCGCCGAGGAGGCCTGGGCCCTGTTCTGGCGCATCTTCTCCGACGACAAGCCGCGCCGGATGGCGGTGATGGCCGACCTCGGACTCTCGTTCATGCAGTCCATGGCGCTCAGCCGCCTCGAGCCGGGCGTGCCGCTCCCCATGAGCGCGCTCGCGACCTCGATGCAGTGCGACAACTCCAACGTGACGGGGATCGTCGACCGCCTGGAGGCCGCCGGCCTCGCCGAGCGCCGGCCGGCCGAGCACGACCGCCGCGTCAAGGCGATCCTGCTCACGGAGAAGGGCGAGGCGCTCCGCGGCGAGGCGATGGAGCGGATGGGCCGCCCACCGGCCCCGATCGCGGCGCTCTCGGAGAAGGATGCGCAGGCGCTGTGCGTCATCCTGCGCCGCGCCGCGGCGCACCTGGACGGCTTCGAGGGTCAGGCGACCTGACCCAGCGGCCGCTCGCCCGGTCCCACGTACTTCGCGGTCGGTCGGATGAGCCGCGCCTCGCGCTTCTGCTCGAGGATGTGCGCCGACCAGCCGGCCACCCGGGCGCAGGTGAACATGCTCGTGAAGAGGTCGGGCGGGACCTCGGCGTGGTCGAGCACCACGGCGGACCAGAACTCGACGTTCGTGGCCAGCACGCGGTCGGGGCGCCGCGCCTTGAGCTCGGCGAGCGCCGCCTGCTCGAGCGCCTCGGCGACCTCGAAGCGGCGCGATCCGATCTCGCTCGAGGTCCGTCGCAGCACGCGGGCGCGAGGGTCCTCGGCGCGGTAGACACGGTGACCGAAGCCCATCAGGCGCTGGCCGGAGTCGAGCGCCTGCTTGACCCACCGCTCGGCGTCGCCCGTCGCCTCGACCTCGTCGAGCATCTTGAGCACCCGCGAGGGCGCCCCGCCGTGCAGCGGCCCGCTCAGCGCGCCCACCGCGCCCGACAGGGCCGCGGCGACGTCGGCGCCGGTCGAGGTGATCACCCGCGCGGTGAACGTCGACGCGTTCATCCCGTGCTCGGCGGCGGAGATCCAGTAGGCGTCGATCGCCTTGACGTGGTGCGGGTCGGCCTCCCCGCGCCAGCGGATCAGGAAGCGCTCGGGAATCGACGTCGCCTGGTCGATCTCGCGCTGCGGGACGGGCGGGCGCCCCGTGCCGCGGGCCGACTGCGCGACGAAGGAGAGCGCCATGACCGACGCGCGCGCGAGTTGCTCGCGCGCCTCCTCGTCGGTGATGTCGATGACGGGCTGAAAGCCCCACTCGGGCCCGAGCGTGGCGAGCGCGGACTGCACGTCGACGCGGGGGTCGCCGGAACGGAAGGAGAGCGAGTGCGGCTCGGCGGGCGGCAGGCCCGGCTCGAAGGAGCCGTCGACGAGCAGCCCCCAGACCTTCTCGAAGGGCACCCGCCCGACGAGCTCCTCGATGTCGACGCCGCGGTAGCGCAGCGCGCCGCCCTCCTTGTCGGGTTCGGCGATCTCCGTGGCGAAGGCGACGACGCCCTCGAGACCGGACTGGACTTCGCTCATGCGGTGGCTGCCCTTTCCTGAGGTCGTGATGCGGCCGGAACCTTCGCACGTCGCGCCTCGCGGGCCGCGATGCGCCGCTCCTCCTCCGGCTCGAGCGGCGCGAGCAGCGCCCAGCCGGCGAGCGGCAGCACCGCCAGGGCCGCGAAGGCGAGCGACCAGGACGTCGAGGCCACGAGCGCGCCGAACGCCACGCCGATGCCGGATGCGGGCAGGCGCATCACCGTGCCGGCGAGGCCCATCGCGGTGCCCGCCTGCGCGCGGCCCGAGATCTCGGCGGTGGCGGTGAGCGAGAGACCGTTCCAGCTCATCGCGAGCACGCCGGCGGCCAGGAGCACCGGCAGCAGCAGGAGCAGCGGCGCGGCGGTGAGCGCGGCGACCCCGGCGAGCGCCGCCACGGTGGCCAGCGCGAGGCGGCGGACGGGCGCGATCC
>JALYMV010000035.1 GCA_030773575.1 Actinomycetota bacterium | reverse complement strand
GCGCAGGGCCGAACACGTTGGCGCTTGCGACGAACGCGTCGTTGGCGGCCGCCGCGGCGGTGGCCTCGACCACGCCCTCGTCGCTGAGGCCCGTGCTCCCGAGCTCGCCGTCGGCTCCGTCGGGGCGGACCACCGCGCCGTTGAGGGAGGTGAGGGCAGAGGCCAGCACGACCCGCCCGTCGCCCAGCAGCGCGGCCCTCTGGGAGAAGTCGTCGAGGATCTGCACCGGCACGCCGAAGGAGCGCCCGCCGTCCGTCGAGCGGCTGAGGTAGGTCTGCGCGGAGCTGGTCCGGCGAGGCGTCACGACGTCGACCACCCCCGGCGCGGGGAGCAGGACGGTGGGCCGGTCGTTACCCGGATCGGAGCCGGGGAAGGCGGCCACGGCGTTGGAGGCGCACGCGCTGCTGCCCCGCGGGGAGCACGCAGACGCCGATCTGGTCGGCGGGCGTCTTGAAGGCGACGAAGGCGGTGCCGGCGCCGTCGACCGTGACGGTCGGGCCCAGGCCGCGGGCCACCACGGCGGAGGTGGCGGCGCCGGCCGGGGCGGCGGGGCCGGCGAGGACAGCCCCGAAGGTGAGGAGGAGGGCCGCGCGGCGGGATGACATGCGGCCGGACGGTACCGGGCACTGCTTGAATTGGCCGCAAGATGGCCACGAGCACGCCGCACCGCCCGGTCGACCGCGACGAGTCCTTCCCGCAGCTCGAGGAGCGGGTGCTCGAGCGCTGGCGCGAGCGCGACGTGTTCGCCGAGTCGATGCGCCGCCGCGAGGGGGCGCCGCCCTACGTCTTCTACGAGGGCCCGCCGACCGCCAACGGCCGGCCGGGCTCCCACCACGTGCTCGCGCGCGTGTTCAAGGACATCTTCCCCCGCTACAAGACGATGCGCGGCCACCTGGTCGAGCGCAAGGGCGGCTGGGACTGCCACGGGCTGCCGGTCGAGATCGCCGTCGAGCGCGAGCTGGGCTTCACGAGCAAGGACGACATCGAGCGCTACGGGATCGCGGAGTTCAACCAGCGCTGCCGCGAGTCGGTCTTCACGCTGCTCGACGAGTGGAACGCGCTGACGGAGCGCATCGGCTACTGGGTCGACCTCGAGGACCCCTACCGCACGCTCGACAACGCCTACGTCGAGTCGGTCTGGTGGGCGCTCAAGCAGCTGTGGGAGAAGGAGCTGCTCTACGAGGGCAACAAGGTCGTTCCCTACTGCCCCCGCGACGGGACGGCGCTCTCCTCCCACGAGGTCGCCCAGGGCTACCGCGAGGTCGAGGACCCGAGCGTCTACGTCCGCTTCGCGCTCGAGAGCGGCGATGAGCTGCTCATCTGGACGACGACGCCGTGGACGCTCATCTCCAACGCGGCGGTCGCCGTCGACCCGGACCTCGTCTACGTGCGCGCGCGCGTGGGCGAGGAGACGTTCGTGCTGGCCGAGGCGGCGGTCGAGCGGGTGCTCGGGGAGGAGGCCGAGATCGTCGAGCGCTTCCCCGGCCGCGACCTGGAGGGCCGCCGCTACGCGGCGCCGTTCCCGTACATCCCGTCGGAGGCCTACGGCGAGAAGGGCCACACGGTCCTGCTCGGCGACTTCGTCTCCGCCGACGACGGCACGGGGATCGTCCACACCGCGGTCGCGTTCGGCGAGGACGACTTCCGGCTCGGCCAGCAGGCGGGGCTCACGGTGGTCAACCCCGTCCGCCCGGACGGCACCTACGACGAGCGGATCGGCCCGTACGCCGGGCGCTGGGTCAAGGAGGCCGACGACGACCTCGTCGAGGACCTGCGCTCGCGCGGCCGGCTGCTGAAGGCGACGCGCTTCCTGCACTCCTACCCGCACTGCTGGCGCTGCGGGACGCCGCTCATCTACTACGCCAAGCCGAGCTGGTACATCGGGACGGCCGCCCTGCGCGACAAGCTGCTGGCGGCCAACGAGACGGTCACCTGGCACCCGCCGCACATCAAGCACGGACGCTTCGGCAACTGGCTGGAGAACAACGTCGACTGGGCGATCTCCCGCGAGCGCTACTGGGGCACGCCGCTGCCCGTGTGGCGCAACGACGCGGAGGAGATGGTCTGCGTCGGCTCGCTGGCCGAGCTCGAGCAGCTCAGCGGCGTCGCGCTCGACGACCCGCACCGGCCGTACGTCGACGACGTCGAGATCCCGTCGCCGACGGGCGGCGAGCCGCTGCGCCGCGTGCCCGAGGTCATCGACGTGTGGTTCGACTCGGGCGCGATGCCCTTCGCGCAGTGGGGGGCGCCGCACCAGCGCGAGGATCGCTTCGAGCGCAACTTCCCCGCCGACTTCATCTGCGAGGCGCTCGACCAGACGCGCGGCTGGTTCTACTCGCTGCTGGCGATCTCGACCCTCCTCTTCGACCGCGCGCCGTACGAGAACGTGATGTGCCTCGGCCTCATCACGGACGACGAGGGGCTGAAGATGTCGAAGTCGCGCGGCAACATCGTCGTGCCGTGGGACGTCATCGACGCTCACGGAGCCGACGCCTTCCGCTGGTACTTCTTCACCTCCAAGCAGCCGTGGGACGGCTACCGCTTCTCCGTGGACTCCGTCGGGGAGTCCGTCCGCCAGTTCCTGCTCCAGCTCTGGAACACCTACGGCTTCTACGTGATGTACGCGAACGTCAACGGGGTGGAGCGCGCCGAGGTGCCCGCCGAGCCGGCCGACGAGCTCGACCGCTGGGCGCTCTCGCGTCTCGCCGCGACGACCGAGATCGTGCGCGAGCGGATGGACGCCTACGACGCGACGACCGCCGGCCGCGCGATCGCCGCCTACGTCGACGAGCTCTCCAACTGGTACGTGCGCCGCTCGCGGCGGCGCTTCTGGGACGGCGATCCCGAGGCCTTCGCGGTGCTGCGCCACTGCCTGGTCTCCGTCGCGCGGCTGCTCGCGCCGTTCACCCCGTTCCTGGCCGACGAGATCTACGAGAACCTCGACGGGTCGGAGCCGAGCGTCCACCTGACCGACTTCCCGGAGCCCGGCCCGCGGGACGAGCGCCTCGAGTACGCGATGGGCGTCGCGCGCGAGACGGTGCGGCTCGGGCTGGCCGCGCGCGGGCAGGCCAAGCTCAAGGTCCGCCAGCCGCTGCGGGCCGCCGTGGTGGTCGCGGCGGGCGCCGAGCGCGAGGCGATCGAGCGCCTCGCCGACGTGGTCCGCGACGAGCTCAACGTCAAGGAGCTGCGCTACGTCTCCGAGGCCGACGAGCTCGGCTCCTACGACGTCAAGCCCAACTACCGCGCGCTCGGCCCGCGCTTTGGCAAGCAGATGCCGCTCATCGCCGCCGCGGTGGCCGCGCTCGACCCCGCGCACGTGGCGAGCGCGGTGCGCAGCGGGGCGGCGGTCGGCGTGCACATCGAGGGCGACGAGCACGAGCTGCGCGCGGAGGACCTCCTGCTGCCCATGCAGCCGCTCGAGGGCTACCAGCTCGAGCGCGAGGGCTCCCACGCGGTGGCGCTCGAGCTCGAGCTCGACGACGACCTGCGCCGCGAGGGGCTCGCCCGCGAGGTGGTGCACGCCGTGCAGTCCGCGCGCAAGGCGGCGGGCCTCGAGGTCGAGGACCGCATCGAGCTCGCCCTCGACGGCGACGCCGAGCTGCTCGACGCCGCCCGCGCGCACGAGGCCTACGTGGCGGGCGAGACGCTCGCGGTCAGCGTCGCCTACGAGGGCAACGGCGGCGCGCCGCAGGAGGCGACGATCGAGGGGCGCTCGCTGGCGATCGGGGTTCGGCGGGCGACGGCTGGCTGATTCGCAACTCGACCGGACGACTTGACTGCTCGTCGTCGCTTTGTAGGTATTGAACTGGGGTCGCCCGAATCTTGCGCAACGGCGGCGCTGGCCAAGAGCAACAGGCCGGACGCCCACATGGCTCGGTGGCGGGCCATCGACCTCATTCAGGCGCCGGGTAGCGGGTGGCGGGTCCTAAGCCGCCTGGTCCGACATAGGGGACCCGAACGCTTTGGGACGTGAATCGCCGTCGCGGGCGGGGGATCGGCGGGATCTCAAACCTCATTGGACGGATGTCCGATTGTCCGCGGTCACGTCACCGACGATCCTCCGCGCCTTCGAGGACCGGCTGTCGGACCTCGGCAACTAAGGGGAGTTGCCCGTGTCGGTCGTGCTGAGGCGCGCGCTTCTGCGTGCGCTGCTCGCTGCGTTCGTTCTCGTCGCGGTCGCTGTTGCGGTTCCGGCGCTGGCGAACCTTAGCGATACGGGTCCTGCCGGCCCGGTGGACCCGGCAAGCGTTCGAGCGGCGGTCGACGCGGCGGCCGATCCTTCAGATCGCGGTGGCGAAGGCTCCTCCGACTCGATCCCGGCGAGCGGCGCCCAGCGTGCCTTGGAGCGGCACTTCGCCGACGTGCTCGACGAGCCGGAGAACGCGCTCGCACTGCCGCCGGGCGGCGAGATCGAGCGCTACCTCGGCGACCACGCCGCCCGCATCGGCGTGCCCGACGGCCCGGACCAGATTGCGCTGTCGGCGCTTCCCTTGCGAACGCGCGACGAGGAAGGACGCCTGGCTCCGGTCGACCTCGCCCTGGAGAGTGACGGCGACGCCCTGAAGCCGGCGAACCCGCTCGTCGACGTGAGTGTGCCCGAACGGCTCGACGATGGGGTCGAGATCGGCGACGAGGGCCTCGAGGTGTATCTCGGCGAGCGCGGCTCGGCGGCAGCGGCGGCGCGCGAGCTCTCGGGCAACAAGGCGGTCTTCGTCGAGGCGGCCGAAGCGGCCGACTGGCTTGTCGGGCCGGTCCCCACCGGCGTCGAGGCGCTGCTGCAGATCCGGGGTGCCGACGCCGCCGAGCGGCACGAACTCGTCTTCGAGCTTCCTGAGGCGACCCGGCTCGAGAAGACCGCGGACGGTGGAGTCGAGGCGACGCGCGACGGCGACGTGGTCGCTCGGGTCTCCCCGCCGAGCGCGATCGACGCGGCAGGCCGCACGGTGCCGGTGCGCTACGAGGTGTCCGGAGCGACGATCATCCTCGTGGTCTCGCACCGCGAGCCCGGCGTCTCCTTCCCCGTCCTGGTGGATCCGGTGATCGAGGATTGGGGGACGTCGGCGGCCGGCGGCGGGTGGTTCAACAACCCCGGCCTCGATCAGCTCGGCTGGAGCTTCGAGTCCGTGCCGGCCGGCGCGCTCCGGTCGCAGACGACCGGCTCGTCGATCGCGTCGTTCGGCGCCCCTCCCGGCCGAGGTCTCTACGCGCTCGTCCCGCCGGCCGTTCCCGGCGAGATGGACCATGCGTTCCCGTGGGCGACCGGGACCTGGCGGTGGCAGGCGCCGGGGGACACGACGTTCATCCGGCGCGCGGAGTTCCGTGACCTCTTCTTCACCGCCGGCCCCGGCCGCAGCGCGAAGTCACTGCTGGCCACGGGCCTCTGGAACGGCGCGGCGGGCGAGTGGAGCGGCCTACACGCGGATCGCGCGCCGCTCGCCGGCGCGAACCGGACCGTCGAGCCGCTCTCAGGGCTGTCCGATGCAAAGCTCAACGACACCGACACCGCCCTCTTCGGCGTCCACGCCGCCGGCCGCGGCCAGCGGTGGGCAACCGCGTACCTGGGCGGCGTGGTCCTCTACCTCGACGATCCCGAACCGGCACGGGTCACCCGCATCGACGGCACCGACCGGTGGCTTGGCCAGGGTGCCGAGCTGACCGTCGAAGCCGAGGATCCGGGTCTCGGCGTGCGCCGGATCGAGGTCACCTCCGGCGACACTGCCCCGTTCGCCCGCGAGCACGGCTGTCTCGGCAACCGCCTCGAGCCCTGCCCGCGGACCTGGACGCAGCGGATACCCACCGACACGCTCGCCGAGGGGCGGTCGCGGATCGCGGCTATCGCTCAAGACGCCGCCGGGAAGCGCTCCGCTCCTCTCGAGGCCGCGGTGGCCATCGACCGCACAGGGCCGGCGCTGGACCTGTCGGGCTCCCTGCGCGACCTCCGCGACGGCTGGGCCTCGGACCTGCGGACGCTGCACGTCGCGGCGACCGATGCGGACGGCGCGGGAGTGAAGTCGGTCGAGCTGCGGGTCGCCGGTGAGCGCCGGGAGCTCACAGAGCAGCCGTGCGCCGATTCCGCCTGCCCGCTTGCGCGGGACTTCGACGTCGACCTGTCGTCCGTGGCCGAGGGCAGGCAGCCGGTCAAGGTCGTCGCCGTGGACCACGTCGGCAACCGGAGCGAGGAGTCCTGGAGCGTCGGCGTCGACCGCACAGACCCGGCACTCGCCGTCTCGGGCGGCCTCGTCGAGGCGACCGACCGGTGGGTCGATGGGTCGCTCGAGCTCAGGGCGATGGGCTCCGACGCGGGGTCCGGCGTCGAGCGGATCGAGGTCCTTGTCGACGGCGCGCGGACGAAGCTGGCCGAGCGCTCGTGCAGCGAAGGAGGATGCGACCTCGGGCTCGACTGGACGCTCGACACCGGGACGATCCCTGAGGGACGCCACCTCGTCCAGGTCGTGGTCGTCGACGCGGCCGGGCGGACGGCGCAACGCCACTTCGTCATCGGTGTCGATCGCAGCCGGCCCGATCTCGAGCTCTCCGGCGCCCTGGCTGAAGCCGCCGGCAAGGAGGTCCGACCTCCCCTCGCGATGACGGCACGCGCTGCCGATGCGGGCTCTGGGATCCGGCAGCTGGAGATCCTCCTCGACGGGCAGCGTCAGGACCTCGCGGAGCAGTCCTGCGACGGCGGCGGGTGCGGCCTCGAGCGGTCGTGGCAGCTTCCCGCCGATCTCGGGCCCGGAGACCATCTGCTCCGCGCTGTGGCGACCGACGGAGCCGGCCGCGGCCAGGCGCAGGAGGTCTCCTTCCGGGTCGCCTCCGACGGAACGACCGCTCCGACGCCGCTCAGCTCGTCGGCGACGACGCCGCTGGTCGACGCCGCGCGCTTCCTGTACTCGGGACCGGATCCCGTTCAGACCGGCATGACGGCGGCGATCGCCCCCACCCGTGCCGCCGTGCTGCGCGGCAAGGCCCTCGGGCCCGACGGCGGCAGCCTGGCGGGGGCGACGGTGCGGATCGCCGGGCGGCCGGACTACGGGCAGACGCTCACCGACGACGACGGTCACTACTCGCTCGCGGTCAACGGCGGTGGCCTCATGACGGTCGCGTTCGCCAAGGACGGCTACCTCGACAGCGAACGGCAGCTCGACGTGCCCTGGCAGGATTACGTGTGGGTGGAGGACGTCGCCCTGACGCCGCTCGACGCGGCCGCCACGCAGGTCGACCTCGCGGGCGGCAGCGACGAGGTCCAGGTGGCTCGCGGGACCGAGGTGCAGGACGAGGACGGACGTCGTCAGGCGACGCTGATGTTCGCTCCCGGGACCTCGGCCGAGATGGTGCTGCCAGACGGGGAGCGCCGGGCGGTGACGGACGCGACCGTCCGCGCCACGGAGTTCACGGTCGGCGACGCCGGCCCCGAGCGGATGCCGGGCGAGCTGCCGGCGACCTCCGCGTATACCTATGCGGCAGAGTTCAGCCTCGACGAGGCGCTGCGGGCCGACGCGCGCTCCGTCCGCTTCAGCAAGCCGGTCGCCGCGTACATCGAAAATTTCCTCGACGTGCCCGTTGGCGTGGGCATCCCGACGGGTTACTACGACCGCCAGGCACACGCCTGGAAGCCGATGACGGACGGCCGGGTCGTCCGAATCGTCTCCGAGCAGGAGGGCGTCGCGGAGGTCGACGTCACGGGAGACGGTGTGGCCTCGACCGCCACGCAGCTCGACACGATCGGAATCGACCTCGCTGAGCGCCGTCGACTGGCGGAGCTCTACGAGCCCGGCGACACGCTCTCGCGCCTGACGATGCGCCACTTCACGCCGGTCGATGGCAATTACCCGTTCCGGATGCCGCCCGGCGCGCGCGGCCCCGACGGCCGCTTCCCGAAGGACAAGACCGACGAGGACTGCGCCGACCAGGGCTCGATCATCGGCTGCGAGAACCAGACGCTCGGCGAGGCCGTCGACCTCGCGGGCACCGACTTCAAGCTGCACTTCGAAAGCGACCGGACGCCGGGCAGCGCCAACCGCCGCTCGTTCCGTCTCAAGCTCGTCGGCGACGAGGTTCACAAGGACCTCGAGAAGATCGTCGTCGAGACGATGATCGCCGGCCGCCGGTTCAAGGAGACCGTCGACGCCACCCCGAATCGCATTCACGCGTTCACCTGGGACGGCAAGGACGCCTTCGGACGCACGGTGCAAGGCACCCAGACCGCCCGGATCAAGGTGGGCTATCAGTACGACGTCGAGTACGCAACCGCGGTCCCGTACACTGTCGCCGAGGGCGAAGACCTCGGAGGAGGGGCGTTCACCTCCTCCTGGGGCGCCATGCCCGACCCGCTCGGAGACCGGCGTATGGTCCTCGTGAGCGCGGGCGGCGGTGGCGGCGGCGGTGGCGCGACGGCCAGGGTCACCATGCCCCCGACGCGTGGGCCCATCACGCTATGGCAGGAGTACCGACGCGACCTCGGGGTCTGGGACGCGCGGGCCGCCGGCCTGGGCGGCTGGACGCTCGACGCCCATCACGCGTATGACCCCATCGCCCGGGTCCTCCACATGGGCGACGGCTCCACCCGCAGCGCCGAGTCCGTGAACGCGACGATCTCGCAACTCGAGACCCCGAAATTCGGCGTCTACGGCGGCAGGGCTCAAGCTGGGATCGACGTCGGCCCGGACGGGACGGTCTACACCACCGACTTCTACGGGGACAGGGTCTATAAGCGCCTCCCGAACGGGACGGTCGAGCTCGTGGCCGGCAACCCCCCGGACCCGTCAGAGTCGTGGCAGTCCGGTTCCTTCGGCGGCGACGGTGGGCCGGCCATCAAGGCGGAGCTCGACGGTCCCAACGAGGTCGAGGTGACGCCCGACGGCAGCCTGCTGATCGCCGACGTGGGCAACCACCGCATCCGCAAGGTGGCGACCGATGGCACCATCAGCACGGTTGCCGGCAACGGCTCGACCGTTCAATCCGGTGACGGCGGGCCGGCCACCAAGGCCGGCCTCGCCGCCGCTGGTGAGGTGGAGGTCGGGCCGGACGGGTCGTTCTACATCCTCGACGCTCTGCACGCAAAGGTGCGCAAGGTCGACCCGAGCGGCAAGATCACCACAGTCTTCGGCGGCGACACCTGTAATGGCAGCGACTGCTCGAACTGGCTCGGCTTCTTCGCCAGAGCCATCGCGCTGGCACCCGACGGAGCGCTGTGGGTGGCCGGCACCTCGTCGACGGGGTACACGCGCCTACTGCGCAAGACCCCGGACGGCCGCGCCGCCCAGGTTGGCGAGTACCTCGGCCAAGCCGGCGGGGAGGGCTTCGTCGGTGCACCTGATCGCGACGGCGTCCCTCTATCAGAGGCAAACCTCTCGATCGTCTCGCTCGAGTTCGGGCCGGACGGCCTGCTGTACATGGTCGAAGGCAGGCGGATCCGCAGGGTCGACTCCGATGGCCTCGTGCGCCGGGTAGCGGGCGGCGGCGACTGCCGTCGACCGGACGTCCCGACGCCGGACGGGACCGGCTGGACCCAAGACCTAGGCGACAACGGTCCGGCCACCCAGGCGTGTTTGCCGGCAGCGAAGGACATCGCGTTCAGCGCCGACGGCACGATGGTCATCAGCGACCATTTCCAGCGGCTGCGCAAGGTCAGCTCAGGTCTTCCCGGCTTCTCGAACAACGAGTTGAGCGTCCCGTCGAAGGACGGCACCGCGTTGTTCCGCTTCGACAAGGACGGGCGGCATCTCTCCACGCTCGACGCGCACACCGGGAGGGCGCGGCTGACGTTTGCCTACGACGGCGACGGCCGCCTCGCGACGATCAAGGACGCCTACGGCAACACGACTCGAGTCGAACGAGCCAACGGCCAGCCGGCAGCGATCGTCGGCCCCTACGGCGCCCGGACGGCACTCGGCGTCCGAGACGACGGCTGGCTCGGCGAGATTCGCGACCCCGAGGGCGGCCGGCACCGGCTCGACTACGGACCCGGCGGCTTGCTCACGTCCTTCACCGACCCAGAGGACCACACGACGTCATTCGCCTACGAGGACGACGGCCGCCTACGACAGGACACAGGTCCTGACGGGGACTCGAAGACGCTGACGCGAACCCAGAGCACGGACGGATATGAGGTCACCGTCACCACCAAGCTCGGGCGCGCGCGCCGACACTCCGTCGAGCTCGACCCGGACGGGTCCACGCGCCGGCGCGTCGTCGAGCCGACGGGCGCGAGGACCGAACAGGTCACGGGCAACGGGCGCACCACGCTCGCCGGCGCCGACGGCAGCACGGTCACGACCCTCGAGCGCGGCGATCCGCGCTGGGGCTCCGGCGCGCCGTACGCCGCCAGCCAGACGCTGACCACGCCCGGCGGTCGGCGCACATCAATCATCCGAGATCGGCAGGTGAAGCTCGAGGCCGGCTCCCAGAGGGGCTTGAAGGAGGCCACGGACACCCTGACGGTCAATGGCCGAACCTCGACGACCACGTGGACCCCCGCGGCCAGGAGCCTTGTCAGTCGCACCCCGCTTCAGAAGGTGCTCCGCACGACGACCGACGCGGACGGGCAGCCCATCGAGAAGACGGTGACCGGCATCACGCCGTGGACCTTCGGCTACGACGCGCACGGACGCCTGGACCGGACGGCCCAGGGCGACCGTGCCTGGGCGTTCAGCTATGACGCCGGGGGCAACCTCGCCGGCGTCGCGGGACCGGAGGGCTACAGCCGCGCGTACCGGTACGACCGAGCGGGCCGGATGACGCACTCGGTGTTCCCGGATGGGCGGGAGGTGGCGTTCACCTACGACAAGGCCGGCCGGCTCACCTCGATCACGCCCCCGGGGCGTCCTGGTCACCACCTGGCGACGACGCCCGGCGGGCGCGCCAGCGGCTACACGCCGCCTGCGTCCTCGGAGCACAGCGATGTTGCGGAGCGATTCACCTACGACGACGACGGTCGCCTCAAGACCGTCAGCCGCCCCGGCTCACCCGTGATCAGCCATGAGTACGACGCCGCCGGTCAGCTGCGCGGTTCCGACGCTGGCGAGGATCACATCGGATTCGGCTACCAGGCCGACGGCGCGCGCAAGCTCGATCGCGTGACCAGCCCCGGCGGCGTCGCCATCTCGTTCGAGTACGACGGGCCGCTGCTGACCAGCGAGACGTGGGCCGGACCGGTCAACGGCAACGTCACCTACACGTACGACGACGACCTGCGGCCCGTGGCGATAAAGGTCAACGACACTGCCCCGGTCGCCCAGGGCTACGACCTCGATGGCCTCCTGACGCGGGCGGGCTCGTTGACCTACCAGCGGCGTGCGGACAACGGAGCCCTGCGTGGGACGACGCTCGAGAGCCTCACCTCGAGCGTTGCGCAGAACGCTTTCGGTGAGTTGGCCGGCGTCTCGTTCCGCCACGGCGATGCCGACCTCTTCTCCTTCGATCTCGTCCGCGATCGGCTCGGCCGCATCACGTCCAGAACGGAGACAGCCGACGGCGCCACAGATACCTACGGATACACATACGACCGATGGGGGCGCCTCGAGAGCGTGGTGCGCAACGGTCACGTCTGGCGGTCCTACGGCTATGACGCCAACGGAAATCGGACGAGGGAGGCGGTAGCAGGCCAGCTGCCGGTGACGAGCTCCTACGACGACCAGGACCGGCTCCTCAACCGTGGAGGCGTCTCCTACCGCTACTCGGCGACCGGAGCGTTGACGGAGCGGGTGCACAACGAGGCAAGGACCCGATTCTCCTACGACGGCTTCGGTCAGCTCGAACGCGTGGAGCTCCCCACCGGCAAGGCCGTCGATTATCTGATCGACGGTGCCGGTCGGCGAATCGGACGGAAGGTCGACGGGGTACTCGCCGAGTCCTGGCTGTACGGTAACGGCGCGGATCCGATCGCCGAGCTCGACCGTGACGGGCAGGTCACCACCCGCTTCGTCTACGGC
Organism: Actinomycetota bacterium; assembly: GCA_030773575.1. Lineage (GTDB taxonomy): Bacteria > Actinomycetota > Thermoleophilia > Solirubrobacterales > Solirubrobacteraceae > JACCYI01. The sequence continues at coordinate 3,834 of JALYMV010000035.1, read as the reverse complement.
GCCCGTCCCCAGGTGCCGGAGTACATGGAGCGCAATGGGCGCCGATACCGCCTGGTCAGCGACGACGCCGGGAGTGTGCGCAGGGTCATCGACGCCACGACCGCGGAGGTCGTCCAGGTAATCGACTACGACCCATACGGACGAGTGCTGCGCGATACCAGTCCTGGCTTCCAGCCGTTTGGCTTTGCCGGTGGACTCACCGACCCGGACACCAGTCTGGTCCGCTTCGGCGCCCGCGATTACGACCCCGAGACGGGCCGGTGGACCAGCAAGGACCCAAGCGGCTTCAGCGGCGGGGACCTGAGCCTCTACGGCTACGTCCTGAACGACCCGGTGAACCTGATCGACCCGACGGGTCACGTGTCCACCCAGGACATCTCCGAGGGTGCCGCCGGAGCGCTCGACACGTTGACCTTCGGCCTGAGCAACAGGATCGCCGGTGTCAGCGCTCTCTGCTCAAACGCCTACCGGATCGGCTCACTGTTGGGCGACGTCAACCCGAAGGGCGCGATCAAGGCCGTGGCGCAGCGAGGCGTCAAGCGCTTCGCGGCTCGCTCCGCTGACGACGCAGGCTCCCCGACTGCACCGTTTGGACGCCCTGGTCCGGATTTCGAGTGGCGTGGTCCAGCCGACAAGGGCTCCTGGTACAACCCGAGGACGGGTGAGTATTGGCGTCCTGATCCGCACCACCCGGCGCCGCAAGGCCCCCACTGGGACCACCGGGACTCCGATGGCGGCAAGTGGCGCGTGTATCCGGACGGCCAAGTCGAGCGGAAGCGGTCCCGGTGAGTCCGGCGGTTGCGCATCCGCTGCACTTCGGGGATGAGGCGCTCCGGTACGCGCGCGAAGAACTCGCGACAGCCGGCTCCGACTTCGAAGGGCCTCTCGCGCGACGACTCATCGACCTAGCGCTAGGCCGACCGTTCAGTCTCCTCACTTCGGAGGCGAGTGCGCGCGTGCGCGACTTCCGCCACGGTGGGGTGGACGACGGCAGATCTGATACGTGCCTTGCCGCCGCGATCAGCAGGTGGCTTGCCCAAGGCGATGTCGGCACTGGGCGGGTGCTCCTTCTTGAGGATCCCCTCGCGCGTCGTTCGGACACCGTGACTCACGGCGAGACGCTCTACTTTGGGGAGCGCGTCTACTTCGCGGGCCGCCCAAACGACCCTCCCGGCCGAATCGAGCATGTCCTGAGGCAGATCGCGGGCTTCCCCGGTGTCGGCGTTTTGAGTGAGTTCCCTGAAGTTGGTGCCACCTCCGATCTCACCGAGCACGCATTGGAATCACTGGCATCTGCCGCCTCGGCGGTGTTGGTGCGGGCATGGGACGACGAAGCGTTCGTCGTGGTCCCTGTCGGCGCGCGACTCACATCGCATGAACTTCGGTGCTGAGCATGCGTCAGGTCGGTCTCTGGCTGCCCCTTGTTCTTGGGGTTGTCGGTGGCCCTCCACTGATGATCGCTGCGCCCGCCACCGCCTCGGCCAAAATCCGTCATGCCATCCGGCCGCTCCCCTGATCTACGTTTTCACTCCCTACGACGAGTACGCCGAACACGCGCGTCGCGTGCTCGACGGTGTGACTTCCATCGCGCCTGTAGCGGCGCGCACGTAGGGGATCGCGCCGAACCGTCTCGCAAGTGAAGGAGCGGACGGTGCGGTGCGGGCTCGGCCGGAGCTCGCGCTGGCATCGCGAAGGAGCGATAATGACGCTGGCAGTTGCGGCGAGGGTGTCCGGCGACGAGCCTTGGGCCGGCCATGGACGAGACGATCGACGCACCCATCCTGGTCGCCGACACCGAGGGCTGGATCTCGATCTTCCGGTCGGCGGCCGAGTGTGAGGCCGAGATCGAGTCCCCGGACGTCGAAGTCGGCGAGTAGCCTTCGACGCCGAAGGGCGGGTCCTGCGGCTGACGGTCGTCGACGAGCGTCCTCCGGCCCGGTGGTGGAGGAGGCTTGGCTATCAGGCGCCCGTGTGCGTCGAAGCGCCCGATGACGTCAAGCGCCCCGAGCTTCTCGTCGCGCTGCTCTCCGAGGCGCTCGGCAGGAACCCTCGAGAGAGAACGACGCCCAGGATGCTGCTCGACACCGCTGCACACCTGAAGTCGCTTCATGCCCCGCACGTGATCGTCCAGGTGCGGGAGGCGGTGTTGGCCGGGAACGACTCGTCCCGCGGTCGATGACGCGGCGAAAGCGACCCGTCGAGGATGAGCTGACCGAATCCGCCGCGAGCCTCGCGACAAGATCGCCCAGCTCGACCGGGCGACACGTCGGTGGCACAGGCGCCGGGCGGAAGTGAGGGACGGCGGCGGTGCGCACGGCTGGTGCGTCGGTTGCGCTACAAAGCGTTCAGAGGTGGCGGGTCGTGTGATGATCGCTGGCAAGTGAGCGGGGGACGGGCAAACCGGGGACGAGCCGGGTGGCCGCTGAGGGTCGAGGTCGCCTTCGGTGAGCCTGGTCGACCCGAAGTGCGGTCCGTGGAGGTCGAGTGCGTGCTGGACGTCGATCCGTTCGGCGAGCTGCTTGCGGTGGAGATCCTCAGCCCCGCAGGGTTCGCCGCTGTCCCACCAGACGCCTTCGCCGTTCAGCCGGCTCCGGGCCAGGAGGTCAAGTGGATGGCCTACGACGCCGACGCCGACGCCCTCAGCCTGGTGATCCGCCGCGGCGGGTCGCGGTATCAGCCGCTTGGCGATGCCACCATGGCCTTCGACGCCGAGAACCGGCTCGTCCGGATCGGCGCTGCGGGGATCTGGCGGCCATGACAAGCCGCGCGACCGTGGTGGCCGCCCACGCGAGCTGAGGTGAAGACGCCTGACGAAGCGCACCTCGACGAGCTGGCCCGCCTGGAGCGGGTCGTCACGGAGAACGACGCCCAAGACAGCCCGGACGCCGCGTGGCGGGCGGCGCAGGCGGTGTTCGAGCAGGCGGAGTTGGTCGAGCCTTGCGAGGGGGTCGACGCGGCGCTCCAGCTCTACGGAGAGGTCGTTCGAAGGCTCGAGGGTCATCGGGAGCCGGGGCCGCGCGAGCTGCTCATCTGCGCGATGAACAACATCGCGACGATTCTCCACGAGCAGGGTCGCGACCAGGAGAGCCGCTCCGTTGCCGCCGCTCTGGTCGGGGCGCACTTCGACGACCCGCCGCCGCCGGCGCTGGCGGTCGTCCTCGACGGGGCGCTGCTGCTGGCGGACCTGCTCGCAGACGCCGGGGAGCACGACGCTGCCTTGGACCTGCTCGAGCGGGTGAGCGGACGGGCGCGGGCGGTGGACGGGACGGGGGATCCGCTCACCGCGGCAGCGGCTGCCTCGAGCACTGCGCGGGTGCTCGATGACGCCGGACGGAGCGAGCAGGCGCTCCAGAAGTACGAGGAGGTCGTCCTGGAGCTGGGTGCCGCCTCCGACCCGATACTTCGGCAAATCCTCGCCCGGACGATGGCCCGACGCGCGTCCCTGCTCAATCGCGAGGGGCGATTCGCCGAGCGCGATGCCCTCTGCAGAGCGATCGTCGACCGGTTCGACCCAGGGGAGGGGCCAGAGGTCGCCGAATGGGTGGAGTGGGCACAGGCAGGGCTCGGCGGCGGTCTGCGACGCCGGTGGTACAAGAAGAGACACGGACGGAACTAAGGGGAGCGGAACGTGCCAACGGCATCAGGATCGTGTGGAACGCCACCGGGCGGATGATCCCGCGGTTAGGTCGTGGTGGGCGACATCCCTCCGCTGTATCTCCCTCGACGATCTCCCCGACTCGACGGCGCTGCTCCAGGCCTACGTGGACTGGCGCAGGGACTGGGTGGCGGCCGTACGCGACGGTGGTTCGCTGGAGGGGATGCCGCCGGTCGACG
>JALYMV010000034.1 GCA_030773575.1 Actinomycetota bacterium | reverse complement strand
CGCCGGATGCGTTCGCCAGGGGCCGCCGGCCGGCCACCGAATGAATCACCCTGCGGATGCCCGGCCGGCGACCCCTGACTCGGCCTCCGGCGCCCAGCCATCCGCGGATCATCGGTGGATCCAGTCTGAGCGGGCGGCGGCCTTCACATTTGCGGATTCCCGCAGCCGAACGGCTGCCGCGGGTAGGTTGGACCGAGCAGATGGCCAAGGCCGCCGTGATCGAGGTCGACCCGTTCGAGCCGTACGCCCACGCCGGCGCGCGGATCGTCCGCGTGCGCGCGCGGGAGGTCTTCGAGCACGCGGAGGGGGTGCTCGACACCCGCGACATCGAGCGGGTCCACGGGATGCGGGTCGCCACCCGGCGGCTTCGCGCGGTGCTCGAGGTCTTCGCCCCCTGCTTCGACCCGGCCGCCTTCAAGCCGGTCCTGCGCGACGTCAAGGCGCTGGCCGACGCGCTCGGCGAGCGACGGGACCCCGACGTGCACGTCGCCGCCATGGAGAGGTTCGCCGCGGCGGTCGAGCCGGCGCAGCGAAGCGGCGTCGAGACCTACGCCGGGCGGCTGCGCGAGCGCCAGGCGGCGGGCAACCTCGTCCTCGCCGCCGCGCTCGAGCAGGCGGAGCGCTCAGACCTGGCGGGCCGGCTCGAGGCGCTCGCCGCGACCGCGCAGGAGCAGGAGCCCCTCGCCGGATGAAGGCGCGCAAGGTCAAGGGCCTCGACCCCGAGGGCGCGCTCGCCGACAACGCCGAGCGGATCGTCCGCACCCGCCTGGCGGAGCTGTGCGACTTCATGCCCGCGGCCGCCGACCCGCTCGAGGTCGAGGCGCTCCACGACATGCGCATCGCCGCCAAGCGCCTGCGCTACGTGCTCGAGATCACCGCCCCGTGCTTCGGGCCCTACGCCGAGGCGGCGATCCGCCACACGAAGGAGCTCCAGGACCTGCTCGGCGAGATCCACGACTGCGACGTCGGCCGCCCGGACGTCGAGGCGTTCCGCGAGGAGCTCGTGCTCGCCGACGCCGCCGCGGTCGCCGCGCGCGCGGACGGCGTCGAGGACCTCGACCCCGTCCTGCTCGCCGAGGCCCCGCACCGCGTCGACCACGCCGGGCTTGCCGCGCTCGAGACCCACCTGCGCGCGCGCCGCCAGGTGCTCTTCGCACGCTTCCTCGAGCTGTGGAGCGACCTCGAGCGCAAGGGCTTCCGCGCTCGCCTCGAGTACGCCGTCTCGGAGCGCGCCGGTAGCCTGAGGGTCGCGTGACCGACGTCACCGAGATCGCCCCTGCGCCCGACCTGCAGGATCCGAGCCTGTACTTCAACCGCGAGCTTTCGTGGCTGGACTTCAACGCGCGGGTGCTCGAGCTGGCCGAGGACGAGCGGGTCCCGCTGCTCGAGCGGCTGAAGTTCTGCGCGATCTACGCGGCGAACCTCGACGAGTTCTTCATGGTCCGCGTGGCCGGCCTCCACGACCAGGTCGACGCCGGCCTCGATCGCCTCGGCCAGGACGGGCGCTCCCCGCAGCAGGCGCTCGACGAGATCCGGCAGAAGGCCCGCGCCCTCAACGACCGCCTGACGGAGTGCCTGGAGCGCGACCTGCGCCCGCGGCTGCATGAGCACGGCATCCGCATCGTCGCCGTCGACCAGATCGAACGGGAGGCCCGCCGCCGCCTCGCCGCGCAGTTCCGCCGCCAGATCTTCCCCGTCCTCACGCCGCTCGCGGTCGGGGTGGGCCGGCCGTTCCCCTACATCTCGAACCTCTCGCTCTCGCTGGGGATCATCGTGCGCGACCCGGTGACCGGGCAGGAGACCTTCGCCCGCGTGAAGGTCCCCAAGGAGATGCTCCCGCGCTTCATGTCGGCGGGGGACCGCTGCACCTTCGTGCCGCTCGAGGACGTGATCGCCCACAACCTCGACTCCCTGTTCCCCGGCATGGAGATCGTCGACTACGACATGTTCCGCGTCACGCGCGACGCGGACTTCACGGTCTCCGACGAGGCCGACGACCTCCTGCGCGCGGTCGACGACGAGCTGCGCCGCCGCCGCTTCGGGGAGGTGGTGCGCGTCGAGGTCGGCGCCGGGATGAGCGCCCGGATGCGCGAGCGGCTCGTCGAGGCGCTCGACGCCGAGCCCGAGGACGTCTTCGAGGTCGACGGCCTGCTCGACCTCAAGGACCTGTGGGACGTGCTCAAGGTCCCCGGCCACGCCGAGCTGCGCGACCCCGCGTGGGCGCCCGTGACCCAGCCGCGCCTGCAGCCCGGCGACAAGGACGCCAAGGCCGACGTCATGGGCGCGATGCGGGAGGGCGACCTGCTCATCCACCACCCGTACGACTCGTTCTCGAGCTCCGTGGAGCGCCTCGTCGAGCAGGCGGTCGCCGACCCGAAGGTCCTCGCGATCAAGCAGACGGTGTACCGGACGAGCGACGACTCGCCGCTGGTGCCGGCGCTCATCCGCGCCGCGGAGCGCGGCAAGCAGGCGGTCTGCCTGGTCGAGGTCAAGGCGCGCTTCGACGAGCGCGCGAACATCGGCTGGGCGCGCGCGCTGGAGGAGGGCGGCGTCCACGTCGTATACGGGCACCCGGGGCTCAAGACCCACGCCAAGTGCGTGCTGATCGTCCGCCGCGAGGGCGACGGCGTGCGCCACTACGTCCACATCGGGACGGGCAACTACCACCCGAAGACCGCCCGGCTCTACACGGACTTCAGCCTGCTGACGTGCGACGAGCAGATCGGCGCTGACGTCGCCGACATGTTCAACTTCCTCACCGGCTTCTCGCGCCTGCGCGAGTACCGGCGCGTGCTGGTGGCCCCGGACCACCTGCGCGAGGGGATCCTCGAGGAGATCGACGAGACGATCGCCGCCCACGAGGCCGGCCGGCCGGCGCGGATCGCCATGAAGATGAACTCGCTCGTCGACGGCCGCTGCATCCGCGCGCTGTACCGGGCCTCTCAGGCCGGGGTGCCGGTCGAGCTCAACGTGCGCGGCATCTGCTGCCTGCGCCCGGGCGTGGAGGGGGTCTCGGAGAACATCCGCGTCACCTCGATCGTCGGGCGCTTCCTCGAGCACTCGCGGATCTTCGCCTTCGAGCGCGACGGCGAGGCCCGCGTCTACATCGGCTCGGCCGACCTCATGCCGCGCAACCTCGACACGCGGGTGGAGCTGCTCACCCCGATCCGCGACGAGGCCCTGTGCGGCGAGCTGCTCGACACGCTCGAGCGCTGCTTCGCCGACGAGACGAACTCCTGGGAGCTCGGGGAGGACGGCGGCTGGACGCGCCGCCGCTCCTCGGGCCCCGAGCCGCGCTCCGCTCAGCAGGAGCTGATGACGCGCCACTCCGTGCGCGCCGTCGAGGCCGCGCGCTCGGCCTGACGCTGGCGCGCGCCCGGGCAGGGAGCCCGGCGCAGCGGTCGAAGGAGGTTCGCGTGACCGCCCGCCGGAGCCGTAGCCGCACGCCCGCCCTCGGCGCGCTGGTCGCCGCCATCGCGAGCGCCTCCGCGGCCCCCGCC
>JALYMV010000033.1 GCA_030773575.1 Actinomycetota bacterium | reverse complement strand
CCCGACCGCCACCCCGGGCCCGACCGCCACGCCCTCCCCCGGCGGCACGCCGACGCCAACGCCGACGCCGACACCCGCTCTCGGCGATCCGGGCTCCGGCACGGGCACCGGGACGGCCGCCCTGGAGTTCGACGTCGACGCGGTGCGCAACCGCTTCTGCACCCGCCGCGGCGCCGCCTGCAGGCGCCCGGGCATCCTCCTCGACTTCGACCTCTCGGGCAGCGAGCGGGCGCCGATCCAGGGCGTGCTGCGTCGCCGGCCGCTGCGCGGCAGCGGCGCCTCGCGCCGTTCCGGGCGCGTGCGCTTCACCGCCCAGCCCGGAGAGCACCGGGTGCGCCTGCTGCGCACCACGACCGGCAAGCGGATCGGGCCGGGGCGCTACGTGCTCTCGTTGCGCGCCGCGGACGGGGACTCCACGGTGAAGACCGTGCGCTTCGCCGTCACCCGCTGACGAGCGCAGGCCGTCCGCCAAGCCGCGGCGGGCGAGGTGTAGCCGCCGCCGGCTCGGGTACTCGACCGCGGGTGCGCCGCTCGCCGGAGACATACCCCTGGGAGCGCCGGATGGGGGCCACGCCGGCCGGCGATGGGCCGACCGACTTCCGCGTCTGGGCTCGCGGGGCCGAGCGCGTGGCCGTCCGCCTGCGCGGCGGCGAGGACCACCTCCTCACCCGCGCGGAGGAGGGCATCTGGGAGGGCCGGCTCGCGGCCGCCCACGGCGACGACTACGCCTTCCTGCTCGACGACCGCGACCCGCTCCGCGACCCGTGCAGCCGCTGGCAGCCCGAGGGCTGCGCGGCCCGAGCCGGGTGGTCGACCACACGCAGTTCGCCTGGACGGACCACGGCTTCGCGATGGATGCACGACACGCTGGGCTCCTTCCAGCAGGACCCCGTCTACCGGCGCTTCCACCACCACCAGCTGACCTTCTCGCTGATGTACGCGTTCAGCGAGAACTTCATCCTCCCGCTGTCGCACGACGAGGTCGTCCACGGCAAGGGGTCGCTGATCAACAAGATGCCCGGCGACCGCTGGCAGCGCTTCGCCAACCTGCGCTGCCTGTACGCGTACATGTGGGCGCACCCCGGCAAGAACCTCCTGTTCATGGGCCAGGAGTTCGCCCAGGAGGCGGAGTGGTCGCACGAGCGCTCGCTCGACTGGCACGTGCTCGAGCGCAACGACCACGCCGGCATCCAGTCGCTCGTGCGCGACCTCAACGGCGTCTACCGCGACCGGCCGGCGCTGTGGGAGAACGACTCGACTCGAGCGGCTTCTGGTGGCTGGAGGCCAACGACGCCAGCCAGAACGTGGTCGCCTTCGCCCGCGCGTCGGTCGACGCCGAGGAGGTCATCTCTGCGTCGCGAACCTGTCCCCGGCGCCGCGCGTCGGCTATCGGCTCGGCCTGCCCCGTTCGGGCCGGTGGGTTGAGGCGCTCAACACGGACTCGGAGTACTACGGCGGCACGAACGCCGGCAACTGGGGCGGCGTCGAGGCCGAGCCGATCCCGTGGAACGACCAGCCGTTCTCCGCCGAGCTCCATCTGCCGCCGCTGGCCGTGCTCTGGCTGGCGCCGGAGCCGGCAACGCCACCGTCTGACCCCTCTTGACGAGGGCGTTCGCCCAGGCGTACGAAAATGTACGCGCCAGCGAACAGCGTTGTACGCTGTCACGTATCAACCCGTTCGCCTACTCGTCGCCCGTCCCGCCCGAGGACCTCATCGACCGCGGGGAAGAGGCCCGCGGCCTCGTCGAGCGCGCGATCGGCGGCCATAACAGCCGCATCCTCGCGCCTCGCCGGTACGGGAAGACCACGCTGCTGCGACGCGTCCTCGCCGATGCCGATCGCGCCGGCGCGATCCCGGTGTACGTCGACCTGTTCGGTGTGCTCACCGCGGCCGACGTCGCGCGGCGGATCGACCAGGCGTACGCGGCGGATCTCGAGGGCTCCGTCGGTCGCTGGGTCCGCGACCTCCTGCGGACGTTGAGGCCGGTCGTCCGCCTCGGCGGACGTCCGGTCCCGGCCAGCATCGAGTTGAGCGGCGGCATCGACGAGGGGACGCTGCTCGACCGGCTGGTCCTTCCGCGACGGGTGCACGAGCGGACGGGCCGGCGGGTCGTCGTCGCCTTCGACGAGTTCCCGGACCTCCTGCGCGCCGGCGACCACCTCGACGCGGTCATGCGGTCGGAGATCCAGCACCACGGCCAGGCGGCCAGCTACCTGTTCGCCGGTTCGGACGTCGGCATGATGCGCGAGCTCTTCGCCTCCAAGCGCCGCGCGTTCTATGGCCAGGCGAGCCCGACGGCGCTCGGTCCCCTCTCGCCGATCGACGTAGGCGAGTATGTCTCGGACCGATTCGAGCGGACCGGCCGGGACGCGGGTCGAGCCGTCGGGGCGCTCCTGGACGTCGCCCAGGGACATCCCCAGCGCTCCATGCTGCTGGCCCACGCGCTGTGGGAGCGCACGGAGCCCGGCACGGCCGCGACGCCGGAGGACGCGGTGGTCGCGCTCGACCATGTCATGCGCGCGGAGGTCGCGGACGAGCTCACGGCGGTCTGGACGCGGCTGCCCGCCGGCCAGCAGCGCGTGTTGACGGCGATCGCCGAGAACAGCGGCCCGCTCCACGGACGCGCCGTCGCAGACCGGACGGGCGCGAAGCGCGGAGGCGCCACGCAGGCGGCTCTCCGGGCCCTCGTCGACGCCGGCGAGGTGGTCGAGGCTCCTGGGCAGCCGACGGGGCACCGGGTCGTCGATCCGCTCCTCGGCCGCTGGATCGCCGCCGGGCGCACCTGGCCGCCGCGCGACTGAGGTCTCAGGCGACGGTCGTGACGTCGTAGGCCGCGAACGCGGCGTCGGCGGTCACCACGCGCAGATCCTCCGTCCCGGCCTGCGCGATCAGCGGCCGGTCGAACGGATCGGCATGGTGCCGGGGCAGATCGCCGACCGCGAGCGCGTGCTCGAGGGATACGTCGAGGACCCGAAAGCCGTGGCGGGCGACCTGGTCCTTGACCAGCGCCCGCGGGGTCGAGGGCAGATCGAGCCGGCCGAGCCCGTGCTTGATCGTGACCTCCCAGGCCGACACGACGCTGAGCACGACGTCCGTGCCCGGATCGGCGATCGCCGCCCGCATCCCGTCGGAGAGTCGGTCGTCCGCAGCCGCCCACCAGAGGAAGACGTGCGTGTCGAGCAGCAGGCCCGGATCGGAGGCGCGGCTCACCCGTGCCCGAACGCACGCCCGAGCTCGCCGGGCAGTGGATCGTCGAAGTCGTCGTGGATGACGATCGCCCCCTCGGCTCCGCCAGGCGAGCGGGTCTGCTGACGGGCGAGCGGGACGAGGCGGGCCACGGGACGCCCGGAGCGCGCGATCACGATCTCCTCCCCCGACTCCGCCCGCTCGACCAGCCGCGAGAAGTGGGTCTTCGCCTCGTGGATGTTGATCGGCGCGGCCACGCCGGCAGTTTAGTCCACCCTGCGGACCAACCTGACGGCGCGCAGCGTACGCGCCAGGCCGCCGAGGTGTAGCCCCCGCCCGCCCGGGTACTCGACCGCGGGTGCGCCGCTCGCCGGAGACATACGCCTGGGAGCGCCGGATGGGCGCCACCCCGGTCGGCGACGGGCTGACCGACTTCCGCGTCTGGGCCCCGGTGGCCGAGCGCGTCACCGTCCGCCTGCGCGGCGGCGAGGACCACGCCCTCACCCGCGCGCAGGAGGGCATCTGGGAGGGCCGGCTCGGCGCACGCCACGGCGACGACTACGCCTTCCTCCTCGACGACCGCGATCCGCTGCCCGACCCCTGCAGCCGCTGGCAGCCCGGGGGGCTGCGCGGCCCGAGCCGCGTCGTCGACCACACGGAGTTCCCCTGGACGGACCACGGCTTCGCCGGCGTCCCGCTCGCCGGGATGGTCATCTACGAGCTCCACGTCGGCACCTTCACGCGGGAAGGAACCTTCGACGCAGCGATCGAGCACCTCGACGAGCTGCGCGAGATCGGGATCACCGCGATCGAGATCATGCCCGTCGCCGAGTTCCCGGGCGCCCGCGGCTGGGGCTACGACGGCGTCTACATCTCCGCTGCGCAGTCCTCCTACGGCGGCCCCGACGGCCTCCAGCGCCTGGTCGACGCCGCCCACGCCCGCGGGATCGCGGTGATCCTCGACGTCGTCTACAACCACCTCGGCGCCTCGGGCGTCCAGGCCATCGAGGCCTACGGGCCCTACTTCACCGAGAAGTACGAGACCTTCTGGGGCAAGGCGCTCAACTACGACGACGAGCACTGCGACCCCGTGCGCGAGTGGGTGCTGCAGTCCGCGGAGGGCTGGATCCGCGACTTCCACCTCGACGGCCTGCGCCTCGACGCCATCCACGCGATCTACGACGCGAGCGCCAACCCGCTGCTGCGTACGCTCGCCGACCGGGTCAAGGCGGCCGACCCGCGGGCGGTGGTCATCGCCGAGTCGGGCATGAACGACCCCAAGGTGATCCGCCCGGCGGCGCTGGGCGGCTACGGCCACGACGCCCAGTGGGCCGACGACTTCCACCACGCCCTGCGCGTCCTGCTCACCGACGATCGCGAGGGCTACTACGAGGAGTTCGGGACGGTGGCCGACCTCGCCAAGTGCTTCCACCGCCCCTTCCACCACGACGGGCGGTACTCGACCTTCCGCGCCAAGCGCTTCGGGGCGCCCGCCGACGACCGCCCGGTCGAGCAGTTCGTGGTCTTCAGCGCCAACCACGACCAGGTCGGCAACCGCGCCTTCGGCGACCGCCTGGCCGACGAATACCGTCCGCTGGCCGCGTTCTGCACGCTGCTGAGCCCGTTCACGCCGATGCTGTGGATGGGGGAGGAGTACGGTGAGCGCGCGCCGTTTCAGTTCTTTTCGGACCACATCGACGAGGAGATCGCCACCGCGACCCGCGAGGGCCGGCGCCGCGAGTTCGCCGCCTTCGCCCAGTTCGCGGGCGAAGAGGTGCCAGATCCCCAAGCCGAGAAGACCTTCATGGACTCCACCCTGACCCGCGAGGGCCTCCCCGGCCTGCGCGACCTCCACGCCGCCCTGCTGCGCGAGCGCCGCCACCTCGGCGCCGCACCGGCGACCGCCCACGCCGACGAGGCGGCCAGGGTGCTGCGCGTCGAGCGCGGCGACCACGTCCTCGTCGCCAACTTCGCCCGCGAGGAGCGCTCTGTCGAGGTCGGCGAGGGGCGCCGCGTCGTGCTCGCCACCCACGAGCCGACGCAGATCGAAGGCGGCGCGGTGCGCGTGCCCGCCCTCGGCGGCGCGCTCGTCCGATGAGCGTCGAGGTCTGGCCCGGCAAGCCGTTCCCGCTCGGCCCCGTCTGGGACGGCGAGGGGACGAACTTCTCGCTGTTCTCCGAGCACGCCGAGCGCGTCGAGCTCTGCCTGTTCGACGACGAGAACAACGAGACGCGGATCGAGGTGCGCGAGGTCTCCGCGCACAACTGGCACTGCTACCTGCCGGGCGTCGGCCCGGGGCAGCGCTACGCCTACCGCGTCCACGGCCCCTACGCGCCCGAGGCCGGGCACCGCTTCAACCCGACCAAGCTCCTCATCGACCCCTACGCGAAGTCGATCGAGGGCAAGGTCCGCTGGAAGCGCGCCAACGTCCTCCCCTACACGCCGGTCGACGGCTCGGACACCGACGACCTCGAGCCCGACGACGAGGACTCCGTCGACGCCGTCCCCAAGTCGATCGTCATCGACGAGGCCTTCGACTGGGAGGACGACCGTCCGCCGCGCATCCCGTTCCGCGACACCCTCATCTACGAGACCCACGTCAAGGGCTTCACGATGCGCCACCCCGAGGTGCGCGAGGACCTGCGCGGCACCTACGCGGGGCTGGCCTCCGAGCCGGCGCTCGCCTACCTCAAGGAGCTCGGCGTGACCGCGGTCGAGCTGCTGCCCGTCCACCACATCGCCGACGAGTCCTTCCTCGCCGACCACGGCCTGACGAACTACTGGGGCTACTCGTCGATCGGCTTCCTGGCCCCGCACTCGGAGTACGCGGCGACGGGCAAGCGGGGCGAGCAGGTGCGCGAGTTCAAGGGGATGGTGAAGGCGCTGCACCGCGAGGGGATCGAGGTGATCCTCGACGTCGTCTACAACCACACCGCCGAGGGCAACCACCTCGGGCCGACCCTCTCGTTCAAGGGCGTCGACAACCTGAGCTACTACCGGCTCATGCCCGACGACCCGCACCACTACATGGACTTCACGGGAACGGGCAACTCGCTCAACGTCGTGCACCCGAGCGTCCTGCGGATGATCATGGACTCGCTGCGCTATTGGGTGACGGAGTGCCACGTCGACGGCTTCCGCTTCGACCTGGCCAGCGCGCTCGCCCGCGAGCTCTACGACGTGGATCGCCTCAGTGCGTTCTTCGACGTCATCCACCAGGACCCGGTCCTCTCCCAGGTCAAGCTGATCGCGGAGCCCTGGGACGTCGGCCCGGGCGGCTACCAGGTCGGGAACTTCCCGATCCTGTGGTCGGAGTGGAACGGCATCTACCGCGACGACATGCGCGACTTCTGGCGCGGTCAGGGCACGGTGGCCGACTTCGCGTCGCGCTTCACGGGGTCGAGCGACCTCTACCACGACGGCCGCCGGCCGTTCGCGTCGATCAACTTCATCACCGCCCACGACGGCTTCACGATGGCCGACCTCGTCGCCTACAACGAGAAGCACAACGAGGCCAACCAGGAGGGCAACCAGGACGGCACGGACGACAACCGCTCCTGGAACTGCGGGGTCGAGGGCCCGACGGACGACCCGGCGATCGTCGAGTTGCGCCGCCGCCAGCACCGCAACTTCCTCGCCACGCTCCTGCTCAGCCAGGGCACGCCGATGCTGCTCGGCGGCGACGAGCTGGGCCGCACCCAGCACGGCAACAACAACGGCTGGTGCCAGGACTCCGAGATCTCCTGGTACGACTGGGGGACCGTCGAGCGCCGCGAGGACCTCGTGGAGTTCACGCGCCGGCTCATCCGATTGCGCAAGGACCACCCGGTCTTCCGCCGCTCGGAGTTCCTCGAGGGCGTCGAGCA